>CAJMMH010000021.1 GCA_905214365.1 uncultured bacterium | reverse complement strand
GGCCTCGGACGGATCCAGCGTCACGCCCCCATAGGTCAGCGCCGGGGACTGGACGGAGAAGTCATGGCACCGGGGGAGAATGGCCTGCAATTTCGCAGTGAGCACGTTCAGGTCAAAGGGCTTGGCAATAAAGTCGTCGCCGCCCATATTCATGGCCATGACGATATTCATATTGTCCGACATGGAGGACAGAAAAACGACAGGTACCTTGGATTCCCGGCGGATCTCCTGACACCAGTGATAGCCGTTGAAGAAAGGAAGCGAAATATCCATCAGAATCAGATGGGGAGAAAATGCAGTCACTTCAGCGGTAATGTCCCGGAAGTTTTCCGCGCATTTGGCGTCGAGATTCCACATCTGTGCCTGCGCACGGATCGCGTTGGCAATGCTTAAATCGTCTTCCACAATTAATATTTTATACATAATCCTGTCCTTTCCACCGTTCTGGCTGTTCAGATTGCGGGTTACTGTTCATGTTACGCTTGAGCAGTAATAGATTTTTCTGGTGATTCGCATGCAGAATCGGCAAAATTCCACGACCACTGCGTTATCTTACGGAATTTTCAGTTCAGAAAGTTCTTGCCATGAACTGCAACACGATTGTAACATTACGAGTCAGATTTGGCAAGAAAAGAGTGGACGCAGAACACTCTTTTGTGATATTATGACCGCATAGCGGTGTGCTCCCGCAGATCCAGGTACAACGAGATGTGAAAAGACGGAGGAAAGAAGAATGGCTTGTACAACAATACTGGTTGGAAAAAAAGCGTCTTATGACGGCTCTACAATGATTGCAAGAAACGATGATTCCGGGGCAGGCGGATTTACCGCAAAGAAATTTACCGTGGTACATCCCGAGGAGCAGCCAAAGCCGTATCAGTCGGAAATTTCCAGGGTGACGATTGAACTTCCTGAGAATCCGCTGCGTTTTTCCGCAATGCCGAACGCATTAAAGGGCGAGGGAATCTGGGCGGCCTGCGGCGTGAATGAAGCGAATGTGGCAATGACGGCAACCGAAACGATTACGTCAAATCCCCGTGTACTCGGCGCGGATCCGTTAGTCCGGTATCAGCCGGCAGCAGACGGGCAGTCTGAGATCCCGGGCGGAATCGGCGAAGAGGATATCGTATATATTGTGCTTCCGTATATCCGCAGCGCAAGAGAGGGCGTAAAGCGTCTTGGTGCTCTGCTGGAGCAGTACGGTACTTACGAAATGAATGGAATTGCCTTCCAGGACTGTGATGAGATCTGGTGGTTAGAGACGATCGGCGGTCATCACTGGATTGCGAGAAGAGTTCCGGACGATGTATATGTGGTAATGCCGAACCAGCTCGGTCTTGATACCTTTGATTTAGAGGATGCGCTGACAGCACAGAAGGACTACATGTGCTCTGCGGACATGCGTGAATTTATCGATAAAAATCATCTCAATCCGTCCTTCGACGGAAGCCTGAATCCGAGAGACGCATTCGGCAGCCATGACGATTCAGACCATGTTTACAACACACCGCGCGCATGGTTCATGGAGCGCTATCTGAACCCGCATACTAAAAAGTGGGACGGATCGGACGCGGATTACACGCCGGTTTCCGATGATATTCCGTGGTGCATGGTTCCGGAAAAGAAGGTAACAGTTGAGGATGTGAAGTATGTGCTGTCATCTCATTTCCAGGGAACGCCGTACGATCCGTACGGCTCTTATGGCGATAAGTCCATGTGCGGCGCATATCGATCCATCGGCATCAACCGCAATGACTTTATGGGACTGATCCAGATGCGTCCGGGAGAGAAAGCGGACTGCCGCGCAATCGAGTGGGTTGCCTACGCGTCCAATGCGTTTAATGTAATGGCGCCGTTTTACGCGGATGTCCGGACAACGCCGGAGTATCTTTCCGGAACAACAGCCGAGGTGTCAACCGATAATTTCTACTGGTCAAGCCGGATGATCGCGGCAATGGCAGATGCTTCCTATAAGCATTCTCTGATCCATATTGAGCGGTATCAGGGCCGCGTGCAGGCAGAAAATCATCGCCTGCTCAACAAATACGACGCGCTGCTTGCCGCGGAGCCGGATGAGGCAAAGCGGATGGAGCTTCGGGAAGCGGCCAATGAAGAAATCGCGGCAATGCTGAAAAAAGAAACGTCAGGCACGCTGAGCAAGGTTCTCTATGAGCTGAGCAGCCAGATGAAAAACGCGTATTCCAGATCTGACGCGTAAGTGCGCACGGAAAGAAAACGAGAGCAGGAAAGAAGAGGAACAGAACGTGAAAAAAACAGAGGAACCAGGAAATATTCTTTACGGAAAAAAGTGGGCGGTATGTGGAGACAGCTTTACCAACGGGGATTTTAACGGCGGAGAAAGCGAAGTATTTGAGGATGGCCCGTTTGCCGGAAAATACAAAACATACGGATATTTGATCGCGGAGCGGAATCATATGACCATCCAGCATCTGGCGGAAGGCGGCCGCACGATGGCAACGCCGCCGGTTCCGGGTCCGACGAAAAAATCCTTTTCTGACGAATTATATCGTACAATTGATCCGGATGTGGATTATATTACGTTGTATTTTGGAATCAACGATTCCCATCACAGACCATCTGCGACGGCAACCGACGGAGAGGACCAGACCGGCGTAATTACGCTTGGAACGATTGACGATACAGACAATACGACGTTCTGCGGCGCATGGAATGTGGTGCTGGAATATCTGATTACACATTATCCGTATGCGCACATCGGCATTCTGGTTTCCAACGGCTGCGAAACGGACGAGTACCGGGTCGCAACGATTGCGGCAGCAAAAAAGTGGGGCATTCCGTACATTGATCTGAACGGAGATGAGCGGACGCCGATGATGCACCGTTCCACCAATCCCAATGCGTCTTTAGCGGCGAAAGCAGCCCGGCTTGCGGCATTCCGTGTCGGCGAAAAGAATACGCATCCAAATATTCAGGCACACCGCTATGAGAGCTGGTTTATTGAGAATTTTCTGCGCTCTCTCTGATTGGACAGCGGCTTAAAGAGCCCTGCGCTAGAGCATGTTTGAAAAAGGCTTTGGCGCAGGGCTTTTCTTTTGTGGATTTGCGGTAGCTGAATCCGGATTTCCGTGTTATAATGACAGAAATGAGAGAAGAAGGGAACGAAGATCATTATGTATCAGAACGATTATCATGTAACAGTTCCGCAGTTTGCAAACCGAACAGTTTCTATCCGGGAATACGGAGCAAAGAGCGCGGATCTGAGTATTGAAACAGGAAGAAACAATGCGAAGGCAATCAACCGGGCAATTTCCGAGATGTCCGCGCAGGGCGGAGGCAATGTTGTGATTCCGGCAGGAATCTGGGCATGTGTGCCGATCCGTCTGCAAAGCGGCGTCAATCTTCGCCTGGAAGGACAGGCGGTTCTTAAATTTATCAAATCGAAAGAGGATTATCCGCTGATTGTGACGGATTATGAAGGGCTTCCGTGCATCCGCGCCGTTTCTCCGGTTTCTGCGGAGTATGCCGAGCGGATTGCGATTACGGGTGAAGGAATCATTGATGGCGGCGGAGATGAGTGGAGACCGGTGAAGCGGTTCAAGGTGACTGATCCGCAGTGGAATATGCTGCTAAAAAAGAGTCCGCATGTTTTCAAAACAAAGGAAACCGAGATCTGGGTGCCGTCCCAGAGCAGTTTTGAAGGCAACCAGAAGAAGATTCAGGGATCTGCGGAGGAAATCCGGAAGCAGGCAGAGCCGTATTATGATTATTACAGGCCGGTGATGGTCAGTCTGCGGCACTGCAGTCAGGTGCTTCTGCAGGGCGTTGTATTCCGCAATTCTCCGGCGTGGAATGTTCATCCGTATTTCTGCGACAGTGTAACGGTGGATCATGTCAGCATCGAAAATCCGTATTATGCACAGAATGGAGATGGAATTGACGTAGAATCCTGCACCAATGTCCATATTCACCACAGCACGTTCCGGACCGGAGACGATGCAATCTGCATCAAGGCAGGAAAGAATGCGGAAGCAAGAAAGACCAAAGGCCCATGCAGGAACCTTTGGATCCATGACTGTACGGTGTATGAAGGACACGGCGGTTTTGTCATCGGGAGTGAAATGTCCCGCGGCGTATCGGATATTCTTGCGGAGGACTGCACATTCATCGGAACCGACGTTGGAATCCGCATGAAGAGCGCCCTTGGACGCGGAGGTGTTGTAGAAAATATCACAATACGCCGCATCAATATGCTGGACATTAAGGGAGAAGCGGTGCTGCTTACCATGGGATACCAGCTGAACGCGGCGGACAAGAGAAATCCGGAGGACGCGTGCGAGGAAGATATCCCGTATTTCCGGAACATGGATATGGAGCAGATCTGCTGCATTGGCTGCGGAAAATTTGTCAGCATCGAGCCAATCACCGGAAAACCGGAGACTATTCAGAATATCCGGCTTAATGGCGAACAGCTCTGCTGAGTTTATTTTGACACAGCCGCTTCTGTCATGGAATAGGCGTCGAGAAGTCGGTTCAGCTCCGTTTCACTCATCAGGCCCTGTTCAAGGACAAGGGAACGCACCGTTTTTCCGGTGGCAACTGACGCTTTGGCGATTTCCGCGGATTTGCGGTAGCCTAAGTACGGACAGAGGGCAGTTGCGATTCCGGCGCTGCTTTCCATCAGCTTTAAGCAGCGTTCCCGGTTGGCGCGGATGCCGGAAATACAGTTGTTGGTCAGTGTGGAAACCGCGCCGGTTAAGGCAGTAATGGATTCAAACAGGCAGGAGAACAGAACCGGTTCAAATGCGTTCAATTCCATCTGGCCGCCTTCCGCCGCCATAGTAATGGTAACGTCGTGGCCGATGACAAGAAACGCGGCCTGGGACACAACCTCCGGGATAACCGGGTTGATCTTTCCGGGCATGATGGAAGAGCCGTTCTGCATGGCCGGAAGGACGATTTCCGCAAAACCCGTTTTCGGGCCGGAGGAAAGGAGCCGCAGGTCGTTGGACATTTTGGACAGGCCGATTGCGCATGCCTTCAGCGCGCCGGAAACTGCGGAAAAGCTGTCCGGGTGCTCGGTCGCGTCGAACAGATCCCTGGCCTGGTACAGCGGATAACCGGTCAGTTTTGCAAGATTCGGAACGATGTGAGTCAGATAGGCAGCCGGGACATTGATTGCCGTGCCGATCGCCGTGCCGCCGAGGTTGACGCAGTACATTTCTTCGGAGGTCAGGCGGATGCGGTTTGTCGCGCGTTTTACCATGGAGGAATAGCTGCCGAAGGTCTGGCCGAGACGCATCGGAACCGCGTCTTCCAATTGAGTGCGTCCCATTTTGAGAACATCGTCAAATTCCACGGCCTTCTGATCCAGCGTTTGAATCAGCCGGTCAAGCTCAGCCAGAAGCGGCTTCAGCAGATCGAGGACGGTAAGCCTTCCGGCGGTCGGAATGACATCGTTGGTAGACTGTGCCATATTGACATCGTCGTTGGGGTGAACCTTGTCGTAGCTGCCCTTTTTGCCGCCTAGAAGTTCTCCGGCACGGTTGGCAATGACCTCATTGATATTCATATTGGCGCTGGTGCCGGCTCCGCCCTGAACCGGATCGACGATAAATTCATCGGCAAAGCGGCCATCCGCAATTTCGCGGCAGGCTTGGAGAATCGCATCTGTTTTTTCGGAGGACAGCCGCCCGGCATTGTGATTTGTCATTGCGGCAGCCTGCTTAACAAGGGCAAGATTGCGGATAAAAGACGGGTGCATGCGTCGGCCTGTGATCGGGAAATTATGCTTTGCGCGCAGCGACTGGACGCCGTAATAAGCATCGGCGGGAACAGCAAGCTCACCGATGGAATCAGATTCGATACGGTCAGCAGATGTTTTTGGATTAAATTCAGCAGTCATGGAAAGTTCTCCTTTCGGTTATAAATGTGCTCTCGGAATCTCGTTGTACCTGAATTTGCGAGATGAAATCATACTCTTCTGATTTGAGAATACCATGAAGGAAGGGTGGTGTAAACAGGGGGAAGGAAGATCCGTGTTTTGTGATAAAAAAGCAGGTTACACCGAAGAAAAGAAAGCAAATCCGTGTTATACTTAAAAAAGAAAAGCCGGTTCACAAACGAAAAATGGTCAGGAGTTTCAGATGTAAATTTGGAGCTGCAGCGAAAAACGGTTTGTGGGTCAGAAATAAAAACCAGGAATTAATGTACGCGATGTAAAAGGGGGAATGGGGAATGGAATATACGGCGGATGCAATCGACCGGAAAATCATCAGGCTTTTGCAGCGAGACGCGAGAATGCCGATCAAGGAGATTGCAAATCAGGTCTTTTTATCGCCGCCGGCGGTTTCCGCCCGGATGGAGCGGCTGGAAAAAGCAGGCGTGATTGTAGGATATCATGCAGAGATCAATCCGCAGATGTTCGGATACAGTATCCGCGCGTTTGTCACGCTGGAAATTGATCCGAAGGAGAAACAGGAATTTTACCCACTGATCCGTTCTATTCCCAATGTTGTCGAATGTAGCCGTGTAACGGGAGAGTATTCGGTGCTGATTGAAGTGATGTTCCGGACAACCGGGGAACTGGATCATTTTATTAATCAGCTGCAGGAATTTGGCAGGACAAAGACGCTGATCGTCTTTTCCACGGCGGTCGAGCACAGGGATGTTCTGGTGGAGACGGAAGAAAAATAATGTATCAGTGGTTGACAAACTGCAATTCTGTGATAAGATAAAAACAACGAAAGGAAGGCACGCCAGGGGTCGTTGTAAAAACAGACGTTTTCAAATACGCTCCGGATGAAATTGCCAAAAACAGGTGAAGGAATGAAGAACAGATAAGAAGATTGGGTGAACGAAAAAAGCAGATGCCTGTATGTCAGAACGTGTTTAAGATACGCTCTGGGTCTGTTTTGCGTACACTGAATCGGACGATCTTTCTGCATTTCTTTTTCTTTTGCAGGCTGCAGAGCAGGGACGGTCAGCCGTTCCGGGTGAAGCAGCGGAGGAAGGAATCTGTTTGTGGTACGCAGAATTGGCGCGCATTTTCAGCGATGGCAGATTTAAAAATAAAGTAAGCTGTCGGTATGGAAAGCAAAACAGAAAAGAAAAATCAGAAGGTCGTTCCGTAGGTGTACCGGAGCGGCTTTTTTGCGGATCGCAACGTCTTTTCAAACGTACTCCAGTACGTGAAAGACCGGCATACAGAAGGCATCAGATCGGAGAAATTTATGCTGCAGGTAAAGAATCTGACTTTAACACATAAGAAGGATCTGAGGGTGATCCTGAAGGAATTTAGTTGTGTATGGAATCCGGGAGATAAGGCGGTTATCATCGGAGAGGAAGGAAATGGAAAGTCAACGCTGTTAAAATGGCTGTATGACCCGACTCTGACGGAAGAATACTGTGAAGCAGAGGGGGAGCGGATTGTGACAGGCGAGGTATGTGGATATCTTCCGCAGGAGTTGCCCAAAGGGGACCGGAAAAAGACAGTATATGAGTTCTTTTCCGAAGAGGAATGCTTCTGGGAGCAGATGCCGAAGGAGCAGAACCGGGCGGCCTGCGAATTTGGTCTGCAGCCGGATTTCTTTTTCCGGGAGCAAAAAATGGAAACGCTTTCCGGCGGCGAAAAGGTAAAAGCACAGCTGCTGCGGCTGCTGTTTCGGCGACCGACTGTCCTGCTGTTAGACGAGCCGTCCAATGATCTGGATCTGGAGACTCTGGAGTGGCTAGAGCAGTGGATTTGCGGATGGCATGGAACGGTGATTTATATTTCACATGACGAAACGCTGATCGAGCGCACCGCAAATATGGTCATTCATATCGAACAGATCAAGCGGAAAACAGAAAGCCGCGTGACGGTTGCGCGGATGCCGTACCGGGAATATCTCAACAGCCGGAATCGGGCGATGGAGCATCAGGCCGCGCAGGCGACGTTAGAAAAGCGGGAAAAGAAGGCGAGGGATGAAACGTACCGCAAAATCTATCAGAGCGTTGAGCATGCGCAGAGTACGGTCAGCCGTCAGGCTCCGGCGATCGGCCGCCTTTTGAAAAAGAAAATGCACGCGGTGAAATCAATGGAACGGCGATTTGCGCGTGAGGACGAGACAATGACGCAGATGCCGGAAAGCGAGGAGGCAATCTATTTTCAGCTCGGTGGAAAGGAGGCGGAGATTCCGGCAGGAAAGACGGTGCTGGAATATTCGCTGGATACACTGACCGCTCCGGACAGCGGCCGGATTCTGGCAAAGGATATTTTCCTGCGGATCCGCGGAAGCGAAAAGCTCTGCATTGTCGGAAAAAACGGCGCGGGAAAAACAACGCTGCTGAAGAAGATTGCGGATGAACTTCTTGGAAGAAAGGATCTTCATGCGGAATACATGCCGCAGAATTATGAAGATCTGCTGGATCTGGACCAGACGCCGGTGGACTGGCTGGATCAGAGCGGGGACAAGGAGGAGCGGACGCGCATCCGTACCTATCTGGGCGCATTGAAGTACACGGCGGATGAAATGGATCATCCGATGGCGCAGCTGTCGGGAGGGCAGAAGGCGAAGGTGCTGCTGCTAAAAATGAGCCTGTCGGGAGCGGATGTTCTGATTCTGGATGAGCCGACCAGAAACTTTTCCCCGCTCTCCGGACCGGTGATCCGGCGCATGCTTGCGGAGTTTCCGGGAGCAGTGATCAGCATATCCCACGACCGGAAATATATTGAGGAGGTATGCGGCAGGGTCCTTGAACTCACGGAGACGGGACTGCGCGATGCAGCGCGGGAAGAGGGCGAAGCGGAGAAACGGGAATGAAACGGAAGATTTTCTGTATAAATTCGCAAATAAGGCGGAAATCCTGTTAAAAGATGGGATTTCCGTCTTGCGTTTTGAGGTGCAATGCTGTATAATAAGCCAGTAAATCCTACAGAGGCTATAGGATTTACTTATTCCACGGATTTCCGGCATCCTGCGCGTCAGAGGTTCCGGGGTCCTGATTACAGAGCAAGGAGGCAGCCATATGTCAGCGCCATTATTACAGATAGAAGGTTTAAAGGTCCGTGTTGAGGATAAGGAGATCCTGCACGGCATTGATCTGCAGATCAAAAAGGGAGAGACTCACGTTTTGATGGGACCGAACGGTGCAGGAAAGTCAACGCTAGGCTATGCCCTGATGGGAAATCCGAAGTATCAGGTAACCGATGGAACGATCCTGTTTGAGGGAGAGAATGTCTGTCAGGAGAGCGCGGATAAGCGCGCAAAGAAGGGAATGTTCCTTTCCTTCCAGAACCCGCTTGAGATTCCGGGTGTATCGTTAAGCAACTTTATCCGCAGCGCGATGGAGCAGAGAAACGGCGGAAAGAGAGTCCGCTTTATGGATTTCAAGAAAGAGCTGAAGGCAATGATGGAGGTCCTGCAGATGGACGCGTCCTATGCGGAGAGAGATCTGAATGTCGGCTTTTCCGGCGGTGAGAAGAAGAAAGCGGAGATCCTGCAGATGCTGATGTTAAAGCCTGCGTTTGCGATTCTTGATGAGACCGATTCCGGTTTGGATGTTGATGCGGTCCGTACGGTTTCCAGAGGTGTTGAAGAGTATCAGAAGCACATCAACGGCGGTCTGCTGATCATTACCCACAGCACCAGAATCTTAGAGTCACTTCACGTTGATGCAACCCACGTCCTGGTAGACGGAAAAATTGTCGCGTCCGGAGACGGTTCCATGGTAGACGACATCAACGAGCATGGATTTGAGCAGTTCCAGTAAGAGACGGAAGAAGGAGTTTGATACGATGAAAGAAAAGACATACGTAGAAGACGTTGACAGAAGTCTCTATGATTTCCGGAACGAAGATAAGGATGCTTACCGGATCAAGCAGGGACTGACCCCTGAGATTGTAGAGAAGATTTCCAAAGAGAAAAATGATCCGGTCTGGATGCAGCAGTTCCGTCTGCATTCGCTGCAGATTTACAACGAGACGCAGATGCCGGACTGGGGTCCGTCGATTGAAGGCCTGGACATGGACAATATCGTTACCTATGTCCGCCCCAATACCCATATGACAGCCAAGTGGTCCGAGGTTCCGACCGAGATTAAGGACACGTTTGAAAAGCTCGGTATCCCGCAGGCGGAGAGAAAGTCCTTAGCGGGTGTTGGCGCTCAGTACGATTCCGAGTTAGTATACCACAATGTCCGTGAAGAGGTTGCGGCCCAGGGCGTTGTTTATACCGATATGGAGAGCGCGCTGACCGGTGAGTATGCCGATATGGTGCGCAAGCATTTTATGAAGCTTGTTCCGCCGACCGATCATAAGTTTGCGGCGCTTCACGGAGCGGTATGGTCCGGCGGTTCCTTCGTGTATGTTCCGAAGGGCGTATCCGTAGAGATCCCGCTGCAGTCTTACTTCCGCCTCAATGCGCCGGGAGCAGGGCAGTTTGAGCATACGCTGATTATCGTAGATGAGGGCGCGTACCTGCACTTTATCGAGGGATGTTCCGCACCGAAGTACAGCGTGGCAAACCTTCACGCAGGCTGCGTAGAGCTGTATGTCGCAAAGAACGCGACGCTGCGCTATTCTACCATTGAGAACTGGTCTAAGAACATGTACAACCTTAATACCAAGCGCGCGCGCGTGGAAGAGGGCGGAAAGATCGAGTGGGTATCTGGTTCCTTCGGTTCCCATGTTTCCTATCTGTACCCGATGAGTGTTCTGAACGGAGAGGGTGCGAGAGCCGAGTTTACCGGCATTACCTTTGCAGGAAAGGGACAGAACCTTGATACCGGAACCAAGGTTGTTCACAATGCGCCGAATACGTCTTCTTATGTGAATACCAAGTCCATTTCCAAGGACGGCGGAATTAGTACGTTCCGCAGCGCGGTTGTTGTAAACAGCAAGGCAAAGCACAGCAAGTCGGCGGTATCCTGCCAGTCGCTGATGCTGGATGATATTTCCCGTTCCGATACCATTCCGGCAATGGATATCCGCACCAAGGACGCCAATATCGGCCATGAGGCGCGGATCGGCCGCATCAGCGATGAAGCAGTTTTTTATCTGATGTCGAGAGGAATTTCGGAGGAGGACGCGAGAGCGATGATCGTCAGCGGATTTGCGGACGAGGTGTCCAAGGAGCTTCCGCTTGAGTATGCAATGGAGATGAACAACCTGATCCGTCTGGAGATGAAGGGCAGCATCGGCTAATATGTGTCCGGAGGCCGCCGGCGAAAGATAAGCTGACGGTGTATACGGTGATGAGAAATAAGAAGAGGTGAATCGGCTTTGGAAATGAAGATAAATAACCTGCCTGCCAAGACCTGGAGATGGCTGCACATGAATGAAACCGCAGTCAGCGAAGAGGCGGATTTGGCCGCCAGCGGAATTGCTGTGAATTGCCCGGCATCCGTTTCCCAAAACGACGCGCAGAGTCAGGAACTGAAAGATACAGAAACCGGAATGGGACCAGATATGATCCGTCTGCTTGCGGCGTCCCAGAGCAAAGTGACGGCATTTGCGACGCAGAAAGGCGTCTGCGAAAAGCAGCCGTTAGTGCTTTCCTTTGGCTATCAGGACGGCGACCGTAAGGGCGATGTTGTTGAGCTGCGTCTGGCAAAGGACAGTGAGCTGACCGTACTGATGGATTATGTTTCAGGAGAGGGCAGCGGAACCGCGGCAGTCCAGACGGTCATCCGCGCGGAAGAAAACGCGAAGCTTCATCTGGTTCAGGTGGAGCGTCTGGGAAGTGGCTATACCTGCATGAATGATATCGGCGCGTTCTGCGAGGCAAATGCCGGTGTGGATCTGGTACAGCTGATCCTCGGCGGAAAGGATGTCCGCATGGGATGTCTTGCCGATCTGAGCGGAAAGGCGTCTGACCTGCAGGTGTCTATCGGCTACCAGGTACAGGGCAGCAACACGCTGGATATGAACTATGCGGCAATCCATAAGGGAAAGAAGACAACCAGCCATATCGACGCGAGCGGCGTGCTGCGCGGAGAGGCAAAGAAGCTGTTCCGCGGAACCATCGATTTAAAAAAGGGCGCAAAGGGTGCGAAGGGCGATGAGCTGGAGGATGTGCTCCTGCTTGATGACGGCGTTCAGAATCAGACAATTCCGCTGATTCTCTGCGCGGAAGAGGATGTCGAAGGAAATCACGGCGCGTCCATCGGAAACCTGGATGAAGAGATGATGTTTTATCTGGCATCGAGAGGAATCGGCGAAGAAGCAGCGTATGAGCTGATGGCCAATGCGAAGCTGAAGGCAGTCTGCGGAAAGATTCCGGATCAGAAGCTGAGAGAGGAACTGGAAGCATATCTGGACGGGGACAACGATACGGAAGGAAGAGAGGAACTCTGATATGACGACTGAGGAAAGAAGAGCCGAGGACGCTGCAATCCGTGCGGAGTATCCGCTGTTCCAGGGCGATAAAGAGCTGATCTATCTGGACAGCGCGGCAACGACGCAGAAGCCGGCATGCGTGATCCGGGCGGAAGCAGAGTTTTATGAGAAGTACAATGCGAATCCGTTCCGTGGTCTGTATGACCTGGCGGAAGCGGCAACCGAGCATTATGAGGACGCGAGAAAATCTGTTGCGGATCTGCTCCACGCAGACGCGGATGAGATTATTTTCACCAGAAACGCGTCAGAGAGCCTGAACCTAGCTGCGTTCAGCCTGGGAAGCCTTGTGCTGAAGCCGGGCGATGAGATTCTTGTCAGCATCATGGAGCACCACAGCAACCTGCTTCCGTGGCAGCAGGCGGCAAAGCGGACCGGGGCGGTGCTGCGTTACGCGGACTGCACAAAGGACGGAAAGCTGACTCCTGAGATGGTTGAGAGCCTGATCACTGATAAGACAAAGATCTTTGCGGTTACGCAGGTTTCCAATGTCCTTGGCTGGAAAAACGACCTGAAGGCATACGCGCAGATCTGCCACAGAAAGGGATGTCTTTTAGTTGCGGACGGCGCGCAGAGCGTTCCGCACATGGCTGTTAATGTCAAGGATCTGGATGTGGATTTCCTTGCGTTTTCCGGGCATAAAATGATGGCTCCGATGGGAATCGGCGCGCTGTACGGCAAAAAGGAACTGTTAGAGGCAATGCCTCCGTTCCTGTGCGGCGGCGAGATGATTGATTCTGTTACCAGAGAGGGTGCGGTTTACGCGCCGGTTCCTCACAAGTTTGAGGCAGGAACTGTCAATGCGGCAGGAGCAGTCGGACTTGCGGAAGCGATCCGCTATCTGAAGCAGATTGGCTATGATAAGATTGAGCGCCGGGAGGCAGAGCTGACCAGATACGCGGTCAGGCGGCTGTCTGAGATTCCGGGAGTCCATATCATTGGTTCCGAGAAGCCAGAAGAGCATCACAGCATCGTTACCTTCGTGGTTGACAATGTACATCCGCATGATGTGTCCTCCATTCTGGCCTGCGACCACATCGCGGTACGTGCCGGTCATCACTGCGCGCAGCCGCTGCTGCAGCACCTTGGCGTGTCTGCGACAACGAGGGCAAGCTTTGCTTTCTACAACACGATGGAAGAGGTAGACGCGCTTGCGGAAAGCCTTTCTCAGGTAAGAAGGAGGATGGGTTATCTTGGCTGAGCGAACATTTTACAATGAAATTTTGATCGATCACAACATGCATCCGGAGCACAAGCATGATCTTCCGGACGCAAACATGATTCTGGAAGGCCTGAATCCGAGCTGCGGCGATCACATCTGGCTGAAGCTGAAGGTTGAAAACGGCGTAGTCGAGGATGGCGCGTTTGTCGGCGAGGGGTGCGCAATTTCCCAGGCGTCCGCGGATATCATGCTTGACCTGATCATCGGACAGAAAAAGGAAGACGCCATGGCGCTTGCCGATAAGTTCCTGAAGATGATTAAGGGAACTGCAACGCCGGAAGAGATCGAAGAGCTGGACGAGGCGTCCGCGCTGAAGGATATCGCCCATATGCCTGCCCGCGTCAAGTGCGCGGTGCTTGGATGGCATACGATGGACGAGATGCTGAAAAAAGCGGAAAAGGAAGACAACGGACAGGAATAATTGAAACGCGGCAGCGTGTGAATAAGCCGGAAGGCAGACGGAGAGTCGGTGCAGAAAACTGCACCGGCTCTTTTCATAAAAAATACAGGAAATAAAAAAGAATATTGCCAATAAAGGTGTACATTGATATAGTAGATATACCGGAAAGGTTTTTCTGAAATAATTAGAGCGCATTATATTGGAAAAGGAGAATAGGATGGAAGCAGCAAACGAATTAATCAGAGCGGCCGGCAGCTGCAGCCGGTGGGGAGTTTTTGAAGTAGAGATTAGCGGACCGAAGGAAGGAAATCCATTTACCGAGCAGACGGTAACAGGAACCTTTCGCGGGGGGAGTGAGTGTGTCACCTGCGACGGATTTTATGACGGGGACGGCGTATACCGCGTTCGCTTTATGCCGATGTTTGAGGGTGATTATACCTATGAAATCAAGACAAGCTTCGGTGTGGAGGGATCCGGAAGTGTTCAGGTGACTGCGCCAAAGAGCTGGAATCATGGACCGGTGCGCGTTGCCAATACATATCATATGGCATATGAAGATGGAACGCCATATTATTCCATCGGAACGACCTGCTATGTCTGGGAGCTGCAGAGCGATGAGATGGTAGAGCAGACGCTTAAAACGCTGAAAAACAGCGCATTTAACAAGATTCGTTTCTGTGTATTTCCGAAGCACTACAACTACAACCTCAGAGAGCCGCGTTCGTATCCGTATGAGGGAACGCCGATGGATTCAAGCGTGCTGACACCGGAAAATTTTAACCAGTATACCGGAAAAACAGAAGGAAACCACTGGGACTTCACCCGGTTCAATCCGGAACATTTCCGCCATATCGAGACGTGCATCCGCAGACTGGGCGAGCTTGGCATTGAAGCCGATCTGATTATGATGCATCCGTACGACCGCTGGGGCTTCTCTTGCATGACCAAGGAGCAGGATTCTCTGTACTGGCACTATGCGGTTGCCCGTTTTTCTGCCTTTGCGAATGTCTGGTGGTCGCTGGCAAATGAATATGATCTGCTTGTAAAGAAGGATTTGAGCGACTGGGAGGGATACGCGAAAATCCTGTGTGAAAAGGATCCGTACCATCATATGCGCTCGGTTCACAACTGTGGACTACTGTATGATTACAGCCGGCCGTGGATTACACACTGCAGCTTGCAGCGTACCGATCTTTATAAGAGCTCAGAACTGGTGGAAACCTTCCGTGAACGTTACCGCAAGCCGGTTGTTATGGATGAAATCGCCTACGAAGGAAACATTCAGTTCGGCTGGGGAAACCTGACCGGAGAAGAGATGCTGCGCCGCTTCTGGGAGGCAGCGTGCCGCGGCGGATATCCGGGACACGGCGAGACTTACATGAATCCGGACAATATCCTCTGGTGGTCGCACGGCGGCGTGCTTCACGGCGAGAGCCATAAGCGCTTTGGTTTCCTGTTAGACCGCCTGAAGGAGACACCGGGAATCGGATTAAAGCCGATTCACAGAGCATGGGACGAGGTGTGCGCGGTGCCGCAGGAAATAACGCCCGGAAAGTTCAAAAACGGCGTGGAGGATTATTACCTGATTTATTACAGCTTCATGCGTCCGTCCTTCCGTGAGTTCCATTTTGACGATACATCAGACTGGCATGTACGGGTACTCGACACCTGGAATATGACGATTGAGGACCGCGGACTGTATCGCGGAAAGTTCCGTGTGGACCTTCCGGGACGCCAGTACATGGCAGTGCAGATCTGGAGAGAACAATAAAAATCAGCAGCAGGCAGGCTGTCCGGACGGGAAGTCTGCCTTTTACGAGAAAAGGAGGGTGCTGCGTCAAAGTATACAATACTTGCTATTTTGCCAAAAAGAGGGTATACTTGTGGTGTTAGAAACAGGTGTCGGACAATAATCTGCTTGAAAAGCCAAAGCAAGATGCAGGATGGTCAGTTTACTTTGTTGTCTGAATATGTCAAAATGTACTCTCAGAGTATATAAAAGAAAGAAGGCAGATTGTATATGCGGAAAGGCCGGAACAAAAAGCTGATTCTTCTGATCATCTGCAGCGTGCTGTTTGCGCTGCTGGCAGTGGATATTGGTGAAGCGTATCGGACGGAAATTCTGGATGTCGGTGCGTACCGTCTGCTGCACTGTCTGGAAAGCGGAGTGGCAACCGGATTTTTCAAACTGATGACCAATATGGTGAATCCAGTTGTACTGATAATCATCAGTTTATCAATGATGCATGTTCTGAAGCAGAGAAAGTATCTGATTGTGCTGTTTCTGAACCTGCTTCTGACGGTGCTTCTGAATCTGGCGATCAAGGGAAGCTTTATGCGGGTTCGGCCGCCGGAGGAGATCCGCCTGGTTGCTGAAAGCGGATACAGTTTTCCGAGCGGGCATTCAATGGTCGCGGCATCCTTTTACGGATTTCTGATTTTTATGCTGCGGCAGGCTCCGTTGAAGTCTTCGGGCAAGCGAGTGGGAACCATGGTCTGTATGCTGCTGATTCTGTTGGTCGGCTGCAGCCGGATTTATCTTGGCGTTCATTATGCCACGGACGTAATCGGCGGATTTTTAGTGTCGGTAATTTATTTGCTTCTGTATACCAGTGTTGTGAAATACTATTTTGCGATAGAAAATAGTCAGAGTGTACTGAATCGGGTCAATGTCAGCCAGAAGCTGATTCTGAGTTTCTCCTACGCGTTCCGGGGCATTTATGACGGAATCCGCAATGAGCGGAACATGATGATCCACT
>CAJMMH010000020.1 GCA_905214365.1 uncultured bacterium | reverse complement strand
CAGGAATGGTTAAGGTTTGATAATGGATAGGAATTAGAAAGATGGATGAAGAAAGCGATTGATTTGTGTGTGTAGTTTTGAAGGTATATGGAAATGAGGGCTCGCAGAAATGTGAGTCTTTTTTGTTTTACAGGAAAGCAAAAACGCTCCGCGAGGATGCGCACTGCGACGTACAATGTAAATGTCGCAAGCGACCGCCGCAGGCGCGAGAATGTGCCAAGACACATTCTTTGTTCTTTCGCAGGAAACTTTCACAGGAAAGCAAGTTTCAAAAAACGCCTCGTTGTTGACGAGGCGTTTTTGTGTCAGTGCAAATCGGTACAGGATTGTTTTGGGCTGATAACTCAGGCACAATTGAACGTGATCAGATTATCAGCAGAAGTGCCGCTGACTGGAGAATCGTTGCATTCAGGACAATGAATCTCAGAAACTAATGGTTCCGGAGCAGCAAAATCACGGATACAGAACGCAATGATACTTTTGGGCCCGAACGTTGAATTGTGGTATGGAAAACAGATGCTGCCTGCACTTTGAACTGTCCGCCAGCTGTTAAAAAACATTGTCCCCTGAATCAGGTGGTAACAGTTTTCCTGCGGTTCAACGGATAGCATCCAGTAATAGCTATCATAATTTTCAGCGCCGTCTGCCTGCCGCAGCAGACGCATAAGGCTCATTTTGCCGCAGTTCATTTCTGTTTTATCGACAGTATTGCGAAGCTCTGAGAGCTGAACCGGGCAAAGGCAATGATTCATGATCCGGAGTTCGGAATCCGAAACCGGAGGATAATTGGTATCAAACCAGGCAATTGGTTCTTTGCGGGACAGAAAGCTGGAAATTATGTTATAAACAGTATGAAAACGAATATTATCAAGGAACGTCTGCCAGGTTCGGGCTGCAATGCTGTTTTTGATTGCAGCAGGATTGATCAATTCTTTAATTTTAGCGGTTACATAGTAGGCATATGGGCGAATGTAAGGGTTTGCCATTGCCAGCGGCAGCAGATGGAGTTTCATCTGCGCGTCTTTGATTTCCAGCTGACCGATGTAACGATGACTGTCTGTGCACGCAAACTGATTTGGACAATGGCTGCTGTGCGGGCAGATCGGAGACTCTTCTGTGGGATCGGAGCAGCAGTTCTGAAGGATCTGAAGCCGCGCGTTGCTGATGCAGGTCAGAATGCGTCCCAACAGAATCATGGATAAACGGGCAGTGCGCTGCGGCTCATCCCGCAGAATGCTGAAAATCGTATGAAAAAAATGATCACGGTTCTTGGTGAGCTGTTTTGTATAGATGGTGTCTTCAACCTGATTCAGAATACTTCTGACAAAATCTTTGATAAAATCAGGCCGTTTATTTATGCAATTGAAAAATGTAGTCCATGCTGTTTTTACGGACAGTGAGAAGTCCTGCCAGTGTACAGGGATATATCCGTATGGCAGACCGTTCTTTTCCTGAAAACAGCGTTTTACAAATGCTTCGTTTAACTTGGAATCCGCAGTCGCCGCGTACGGGAGCGTACACTGTAAAATCTCAGGGAGGCTGCAGAATGGGTCTTCGTTCATAAGATAACTGAGAAATGGACGATAGCACCAACGGATGTATTCATATTTTCGAGTCATGTTTACAACGCGGGTAAAATTACTCAGACAATTTTCATCTTCGCACAGAAGAGCCGCTGTTTTAGAAAATGTGTATTCCTTTGATGCCCAGGAAAAGAAATATGCAGCTGTTTTCTTCTGGTTCAGCGGTGTTGAGGCAGCTAGGCGCTGGATTGCAGTCTGAACGCAGAGGCGTTTTCTTTCTTCCGGTACGTTGTGGTGATACAGATTCCAGTTCAGCTTCTGCATCTGCAGGTTTCCAAAATTTTCAGGGATTCCGCGGGCTAAGATGAAGTCGTTTATCCAAATAATAATCTTTTTAAATGCGTTTTTTCCAGGAAGATTCAGCGTATTGGGTGAAAGCATCAGAAGATCTTTCAGCATCGTAACAACAGTCTGTGACTGTGGATCCACGGCTGGGTCTGCAGCAGCGCATTCATACTTCTGAATTAATGCCAGCGCCCGACCAACCAGTGTAGAATGCCTATTTTGCGCTTTGATCAGTTCGCTCACAAGAAGTTTGAGCGGCTGAGAATCGATATGATCAAGGAAACGGGTATCTTCATACTGGCGGATTGCGTCCAGCAGATGAACTGCCAGCTTCCGGTCATCATCTTGAGGTAAAGCATGATAAGCGCGTGATTTGCCGATATTATCATCGGCGTTTGCATTAGTTTGGAAATGAGCTGGGGCATCGACAGCGCTGCCTGGGGCGATCGTTGCTTCTGTGTAATTGTTTGTGTGCTGAATGCGCTGCTTTAAACGCGAGAGATCATGAAGGACAGCCGGCGAAGCCAATGAAGACTGTTCGATGATCTGAATTCTGGATTCAATCAGGTTATTATTTGAGAGACTGACTCTCCGGTACAATGCTTCCGCTGGATATGCTTCAATTCGGCCAAGCACACAAAGCAGATTGCTCCAGTCATTCGCGGAACCGTTTAAAAGAGTATTGGTCAGATAATTGGCAAGCGTACTTAAATGAACCGCTTTGCGGATGTACAGGCTCCAGAGATTTTCGTCACAGCATCCGAGTTC
This sequence comes from uncultured bacterium, assembly GCA_905214365.1. GTDB lineage: Bacteria > Bacillota > Clostridia > Lachnospirales > Lachnospiraceae > Anthropogastromicrobium. The sequence continues at coordinate 14,219 of CAJMMH010000020.1, read as the reverse complement.
AATAATCAATTGCTCAATAAAATAAGATTTATGGTGCTGATCGGCCCAGACCGCGACATTTTTGCCAAGGGTTGGTACCCGTGTCGCAGTGTGAGCAAGATTTTTGTAAAACAGGTGCGTCAGATCACAGATCGTTTCATCAGTTAGTCCATTAATCAGCGGCGGTTCACCTTCCGCGGCAGCGCGGCTTCCGTTTTTACCTGCAAACAAAGTGTTCATATACGAGGTATGATAATTATGTGTATCAATCAGTTCTTTTATGCAGCTGCAGATATCTGCGGCATGCATCGCGCCTGCATAATGATGGTAACAGATAAAGTTTAAATAATATGAAATTGTAACATTAAGCTCATATTTTGCGGGACTGTAAATGTTTTTGTGGAGTCCTGTGCAGCTTCTGTAAGACTGGAACAGCGTTTCTAATGTTTCCCGCATTTCGGTTCCGGAAAAGCCGGAAAAATACCTGGTCAGCAATTCCTGGAAGAGCGGATTGACGGTTACATAAAGCAGCTGTTTTCCAGCGCAGAGTTCATCGCCGTACTGAACGGTCACAATATAAGAGAACAAGGTGTAAATATCATTGGAGCACATCTCTGTGTCTGCCGATCCGGCAGGAATACAGGATGCAGCCGCTTTGAAAAAATCGTCCTTATCGGTTGGTGTAATTAAGCGTTCCTGTACAATTTCATCGAGGTTTAAAAGCATAACAAAGGTTGTCCGTGTCATGCGGCAGGATTTCAGCGCGTAAAGCCCCTTTTTCTGAGCCAGAAAATCCTGTCTGGTAGCATGTTCAACTGCGATAAGCGTTTTCAGAGCGGATGCGTATACACTGCGATTTCGGCTCAGCCAGTGGTTCAGCCAGTCTTCTTCGAGACGGGAAATGTGGAGCTTATTTTCTTCGACTGCGGATTTCAGACTGCCGTATTCCTGGCCAAGGAGCGGGTAATGAATTTCTTCAACTGCTTCAACCCGGCATGCGATAAGGGCAAACAGGACTTTTAACGCGTTGCTGCAGTCGGAACACGCAATTAGAAAATACAGATCGCTGCAGATTGCATTCTGGTTCCGGTCAGCCCATGCGCGGAGGGAATCAATAATTTCATCAGACAGTAGTTCGGAATTTTCTGCAAAAAAGTTCAGAGCCTGCTCTAGAGAGAATGTTTCTGCCTTTTTCAATTCAAACCAGAATTTATCTTTTTCAGAATCAATTGGTCGGCCGCAGAACCAGTCGGTCAGAACATCGCTGCTTTTGGCAGACTGTTCGTAAAAGGATTTTCTTCTGCGTATCTGCGCGCGGCAGACGGATTCTTTATAATCTCTCTCATAGGAAAAATCAGTGTCAGAAAATACCGGAGCCTGCTGGTGTGGGAAAATATAATTTTCATTCGTGAACATGCTGTGGAAGATGGATAACGCATTTGCGGGCCAGAGTGTTTCAAATAATTCTTTGTATGACAGCATAAAAAACCTCCTTTGCTGTTTTATGTACGTTTGGAATCTTTCCTTTGCTTTCTTAATCAAATCAAGGGAGTCCTCTGCTCCAATGGCGAATATCCCGCCTGACCTGAGTTTCCGCAGGAATGCCTGATTTCCAACGTACATTATTTGGAATTGTTGGTATTGTATTAAGTATAGCATATCGGAAAAAATGGTTTTTTTAAAGACAAGGATTTCGTTCGGAAAATCAGGAGATTTTGTAAAAACACAATTTTTATGGAAAAAAACTTCTGTCAAGAACAATTTATAAAAAATATTCCTGTTTTCCATTTGTCCATACTATGGTATACTTACGATATGAAATACGGAATCAAAAATACTGCGAATCCGGATTGCGAATATCCGCTTGACTATGATTCTGTAAAAAAACATTTCGGAGGAATGTATGATTAAGCAAAGCGGGATCTGGCAGTTTCGCCTGGATCCGTCGGATATAGGAGAGAGTGAGCACTGGGAACAGCAGGAATTTACACAGACAATTGAAATTCCGGGTATTCTCCAGGCGCAGGGATATGGAGATAAAATCACAAAGAATACAGAATGGGTACAGAGTTTGTATGACCGCCGCTGGTATGACAGGGAAGAATACCGCGTTTGGGAAAAGCTGGCGGATCATGGCACAGCGGATGAGCGGGAAATTCCGGTTCCGTTTCTTTGCCAGCCGCCCAGGCATTATACGGGAAAAGCGTGGTATCGCACCGCGTTTTGCGTAAAAGAAGAAAAGAATGGCTGGTTTTATCGGCTGTTTATGGAATGTACAAGATGGAAAACGACTGCGTGGGTTGACGGGATCCGAAAGGGAAGCGCGATGGGGTTGTGCGCGCCGCATGAAATTGATCTGGGATGCCTGGCTGCAGGTGAACATGTGCTGACGGTCTGTGTTGACAACGGCTGGCAGCTGCCGTACCGTCCGGACGGACATGGCGTATCGGATGCGCTTGGCGTGACCTGGAATGGGATGGTTGGCGCGGTTGTATTGCAGGAAAAGCCGCCGGTGGAGCTGCATCGCATGGAATTGTACCCAGATGCAGGGACAATGTGCGTAAGAGTGAAGCTGACGGTGGAAAACCATACGGATCAGAGGCAGAATGTGGGGATATCTGTCTGCCGTAAGAATCTTTGTGAACACGGGGACAATACAGACTGGGATACCGAATGGAAGACAGAGCAGGTCTGGGCAGAGCCGGGAACTAATTACTTTGAACAGATGGTTTTTTATCCGCAGGATACGCTGCGATGGGATGAATTTACGCCGCATCTGGAGCGGATTGCGGCGAAAGTTACAATAGCCCAAATTGTGCCAGGCAGTGAGGAACAGTGCGGCTGCGCGGCTGCAGAAGATATCATGGAGGCAAGTTTTGGCTTCCGTACCGCGGAGACAAAGGACGGCTTATTCCAAATCAACGGTCGCCCGACCTATTTCCGGGGAACGCATTTTGGCGGGGATTATCCGGAGACCGGTTATCCACGGACCGACGCGGCATTTTGGGATAACATGATGCAGGTTCTCAAAAAGTGGGGATTAAACTTTATCCGCATGCATTCGTACTGTCCGCCGGAGGCTGCGTTTAAGGCTGCGGACCGCGCGGGTATTTATCTGCAGATTGAGTGCGGGATGTGGAATAACTTTACGCCGGGCGCGGAAATGACAGAGATTCTGAATCGTGAAACGGAACGGATTTTGCAGGCATTTGGCAATCATCCGTCATTTGTATTGTTTTCGCCGAGCAATGAGCCGGGAAAACGGTGGCCGGATGTGCTCCCGAACTGGGTAAGTGAGTGGAAGAAAAAGGATGGACGCAGACTGTATACCGCGCAGTCAGGCTGGCCGTATCCGCAGAAACCGAAGGATATTGACGGCGTGGATTATGTGTATTTCCATCGTTCCGGTTATGGAATTGAACCGGGCGGCACGATTCGCGGACGGCAGGGGTGGAATGGCAGAGACTATCGCAAGTCATTGGAAGGAATTCGCTATCCGGTGATCTGCCATGAGCTTGGTCAGTGGTGTTCTTACCCTGATTTTCAGATTATTGACCGGATGGACGGCTATCTGCAGCCGGGAAGCTATCGGATTTATCGGGAAATTGCAAAGGAGCACGGTGTGTTGGAACAGAATCCGGAATTTGTATTCAATTCCGGGCGGCTTCAGACAGCAATGTACAAGGAAGATCTGGAAGCCAATTTCCGGACACCGCATATGTACGGATTTGAACTGCTGGATCTTCATGATTATCTTGGGCAGGGTTCAGCGCTTGTCGGCGTGCTGAATACATACTGGGAGGAGAAAGGATATGTTTCAGCAAAGGAATGGAGAGAATTTTGCGGACCGACCGTGATCCTTGCCAGGATTCCGAAAAAGGTATACACAACCGATGAAACATTTTCCTGTACGCTGGAACTCTGCCATTTTGGAAGCGGACCATTGACCGGGAAAGCATTAAACTGGAGCTTTGAGGCAAAAGACGGAGAAATCCTGCAGAAGGGGCATTTTGACTGCGGACAAATTCCGATTGGAAAAGGAACACAGATCGGAGAGGTTGCTGTTTCACTCAGAGATGCAAAGAGGGAAGGCGGCTATATTTTCCGGACTTGGCTGACGGGGAAGGGAAATGCAGGAACGGTTCCCGGCGGGATTCCTGACGCAGATGCTGTGACAAACCATTGGAACTTGTGGATTTACCAGGCGGGAAGCGGAGCGCCCGCCGCCGGTGTTGTGGAAACGGAGAACTGGGAGGAAGCGCTGCAGGAGCTGCGGGACGGAAAGCGTGTTGTTTTTTATCCGCCGCTTGCGTCTCTTGGATACGAAAATCCATCGCTGCGCTTTTATCCGGTCTTCTGGAACGCGCAGATGGGGCCGTCCTACGCGAGAGGAATGGGTCTGGTCTGCAGGAGGGATCATCCGGCGCTTGCCGGATTTGAAACAGAAGCCTGGGGAGGCTGGCAGTGGGAAGAAATTATGGAGCATGCAAAGGGAATCTGCATGGAACAATTTCCAAAAGAGCTGAAGCCGATTGTACAGCCGATTGACGACTGGAACCGAAGTCTGCGTCTTGGAATGGTTGTTGAGTGTAAAGTCGGAGCCGGAAGTCTGCTGTTTGTATCAGCAGAGCTGAAGTCGAATGGAGAAAAACGTCCGGCGGCGGCCGCCTTGCGGCAAAGTCTTCTGGCATATGCAAGGTCAGACGCGTTTTTGCCGGAGGTTTCCATTTCGGAAGAAATGCTGCTTGGACTTCGTTTTCATCCATCAGTGATGAAGCAATGGCAGGTAAGCGCTGTATGCAGCGACTCAAACGGTGTGATTGACACGGATTTGACGTCGATGCTGGAAGGAAATCCGGAGCAGGTATTCCGGGCAGTGGGGCGGTATCCGTTTACGATAGAATTTACAATACCGAAGCTGCACCGTATTGAAGGACTGGTTTACATGCCGCGCCAGAATGAACGGCAGCATGAAGGCGATATCTGTGGATATTGTGTGGAAGTATGGGAGCAGGATGGCTGGAAAATGGCAGCAGAGGGAAAGCTGTGTTCTTCCTTTGCTCCGAAGACAATCCGGTTTGCCGAAACGAAAACGGCAGACAGGATTCGTCTTACGGTTCGGTCCGGATTTGCTTCCTGTGAGGAGGCACGCTGGATATCGAAGGAAGATGGCTGGTATCGGGAATACCGGTCAGATTGGCCAGATGTTTTTTCGGCGGCTGCAATTGTATTTCTGACCGATGAACTGCTTAAGGAAGAGCAGGCGGGAGATGGTCAGCCGGTGCATGCGGGAACGGCAACGAAAGAAATCCAGCAGGGATAATCGGCGGAAAATCCTCTCGCAAAGCCGGGCACAACGGGATTCCGAGAGCACATATTATAGAAATGGGGGGAAAATGGAGTGGAACAGAAGGGGAGACGGCAGCGGAAAAAGACGATTAAGTACAGGCTGTTCCTGATCGGGGCGTCGATTTGTCTTCTGCCGGTTCTTCTGATCGGAACCTGGCAGATCTGGAAAAATACACAGCGGCTGGAGGAGGAAGAACGCCGACAGGAAATTGATTACCTGGAAAAAGGGGCACAGCAGCTGGAGGCGTATATGAGTTTCTGTGAAGCGTACTATACGTCAGCGTCAGCGCAGTCAGTGCTGGAGCATTATCTGTATTATCCGCTGAATTACCGGGAATATTCGTCGCTGTCGCAGGTAACGCATCTGCTGGAGGATTATCTGATTCAGCAGGATTTGTTCGCGCAGGTCATGTTTATTAATTTTCGGGATAACTTTATCATCGGAAACTCCAACATTTGTTATTATGATCCATCCGATCAGGAATATCTGCAAAGTATTCTTTCACAGACGGAGACAGAATCAAAGACGGTATTCTGGACATTTATCCAACCGTGGGACGGACTTCGGGCAACCGGTACGATACAGAATAAGCGGATTACGTTTGATGGAATTACGCTGGTGATTAAGTGTCCGCTGTCAAGCAGTGTCCGGCACGCGGCGATTTTTGTGACGCTGGATGACGCGAAAATGGACGCGGTGTTCAGCCGTCCGCAGTATGATGAAAAGCATCCGTTAATGATTATAAGCGGAAATCGGATTATCTACCACGAAGATCCGGCAATGATAGGGAAGTCTGCGGATGAGATTTCTGGATGGGATCAGCTGGATCTTAGCGGGCGCAGCGGCGCGCAGACAGTCAGCGATGGAAACGGCAAGCAGTTTGTCAGCTATTTCCGGGGCGAAAAGGGCTGGATTTACCTGACGGAGAATCCGGATAAAACGATGGAGGGTATTTATCGGGAAATTTTTGTGAGTGCGCTGCTGCTGGTTGCAATTGCATTGCTTCTGATTACAGCGATGATTGTGCTGCTCAGCCGGAATGTCTATGCGCCGATTTACCAGGCGGCATCCCGTATGCAGAAAATCGGCAATCTGGAGACAGAAAACCGCAATGAGCTGCAGATTCTGAATGATGGGCTGGATTCGATTACAAAGCAGCAGGAGGAGATGCGGCATCAGCTGGAGTTGTTTCAGGGAAGTCTGAAGGAGACGTTTTTTACAAGGCTGATCCGGCGGCGTCTGTGGAAAGCGGAGGATATCCGCGCGGAAGCGCAGTCTCTGAAGCTGGAAATGACCGATCCGCTGTTAGCTGTGATGGTAATTCAGTATACCGGAAGTTCAGCCTCCGCATCGGATGAGCTAGATATTTACAAGAGTTTTCAGGAGCTTTATCTGCGGCTGCCGTTAGAGTCGGTTGTAATGAAAACGGTGTATCAGGAAATGCTTGTGGTTCTTTTGGGAAGCAGTTTGGAACAGCGGGAATTTATTAGTTTCCTATGTAAAACGGGAGAAGGACTGCTTGGCTCATCCAGTCAGGAACCGCAAAATATCTGTATTGGTATCAGCAATCCGGTTACAACGCTCGAAGAAGTGCCGGAGGCGTATATGGAAAGTGTGGCAGCGCTGACCTGTCGGACCTCGATGAAACGGAATATTTTGCTTGCGCCGGTGGAAGAAGAAATGAACAAAGGAACAAACGGTTATCCAGGCGCACTCTGCGACCAGCTGATGTTTGCCATCCGAAACGGAAATCGGGAAGAAGCGGCCGCGTTTCTGCGCCAGGTGGCGGATCAGATTTTCGGAACACCGCGGACGGTAAAGATCTACGAGGCATATATGCTGCGTGCGGCAGCACGGATTGCAGCGCTGACAGAGGAAACCAATCCGTTTGGAACGCAGGCCTACGGCAGCTTTCCGGATCATCTGTATGAACAGATGATGAAGATTCATGACGCGGATGGGATGTACTGTTTCTTCTGGAAAAAGATGGCAGTACCGCTGATGGATTGGATTGCGGAGAAAACAGCGGATACCAGACAAAGACTGTCAAAGCAGGTTATAGAGCGGATCCAGACCGGATTTGATACAGATCTGACGCTGGAGCAGATGGCGGAGGAGCTGCATATGCATCCGACGTATCTATGGCAGGCGTTTAAGGAAGAAACGGGAACTACTTACGCGCAGTATCTGGAGGATTATCGTTTTTCCATGGCAAAGAAGTGGCTTCTGGAATCGGACCGTACGGTCGCTGAGATTGCCGCTTCGCTTCAGTACAGCAACCCGCAGAATTTTATCCGCAGCTTTAAAAAGAAAATGGGAATTACGCCGGGACAGTACCGGCAGCAGGCGGCGGCAGGAAACACGCCGGAGGAATAACAGGTCGGAAGACGGCCGCGTGGGACGGCCAGCTGCAGATGGAAATCAGATAGAATATCAGACGAAACACCGGACAGAGGAAAAGAGAGCTGTCCGGTGTTTCACTTTTTTGGAGACTTATAGGAGTGCTTATGAGACAAAAGCCTCTCCGGACGGGATTGCGCTGCGGTAAAGGAAAATCGTGTTACGAAAGTGACATACAGCGGGCAGAAGTTCTGCGGAAAGGATTTGGCACGGCAGGACATTGTGCTGCAGAAATAGTTATGACGGAATGAAAAATAAAGCAAATTGACTACAGATGTCAGATGAGTAGGGGCAGAATAAATTATAATAAGCACAAAGAAACAGGTAAAAAAAATACAAAATACGCTAAAACACCAAAATGATTATATGATTATCCTTGAAAAACCACAAGTGATTATGGAAAATATACAAATGATACTTGAAAAAAGGAAGAAAATTAGATAATATGATCACAACAAACGGAGAGAAAAGCGTCAGGATGAAGGGCGCTGGAAAACAGGAGGAAGTTGCTTATGGAGCGTGCGATGCAGGCAAAACGCCCCAAATACACAGGAAAGAGAATTATTCATAACCTGAAGATGCACAAGATGCTGTATATTCTGATGATTCCCGGACTGGTGTATTTTATCGTATTTAAGTACGTGCCGATGTGGGGAGTCATTATTGCGTTTCAGGATTACAATCCTTATGAAGGTGTTTTTGGAAGCGCCTGGGTGGGTTGGAAACATTTTATCCGGTTATTTACCGGTCCAAACTTCTGGCAGCTCTTCCGGAACTCGCTGGAAATCTCATTATTAAATATTGTATGTACATTCCCGGCTCCGATTATTCTCGCGTTGCTGATGAATGAGCTGAGAATGAAGTTTTTAAAGAAGGCAGTACAGACCTGTGTATATATTCCGCACTTTCTGTCCTGGGTTATTATTGCCAGCCTGACTTACACCATCTTTTCTAATTCCGGTGTTGTCAATCAGTTCCTGACTTCGATCGGAGCGCAGCCGCAGAAATTCCTGACTTCGACCAGCTGGTTTTATCCGGTAATCATCGGTCAAAATGTCTGGAAGGGAACCGGATGGGGAACCATCGTGTACCTGGCGGCGATTTCCGGCGTCGATGCGCAGCTGTATGAAGCGGCAATCATCGATGGAGCGGGACGTTTCAAGCAGGTATGGCACATCACACTTCCGGCGATCCGCAGCACGGTTGTCATCATGCTGATTCTGAGCATGGGCAATGTTCTTGATACCGGATTTGAGCAGATTTTCCTGATGAGCAATGCAATGAACCGCTCAGTAGCAAACGTATTTGATACTTATGTATATACCGTCGGAATTACGCAGGGCTCCTACAGCTTTGCAACTGCAGTTGGTCTGTGGAAATCTGTGGTAGGAATTATTTTGATCTTTGGCTCGAACGCACTGGCAAAGAGAGCCGGAGAATCCGGAATCTTTTAAGGGGGTGAGCGCATGGGAATGAAACAGAAAATGCATCACGAGCGGGTGCACCGCAATGATACGGTATGGTCAAGAGTTTTCGACGTATTCAATGTAATTGTTCTTATCTTTGTTGCGTTTATTACAATCGCCCCGTTTCTGTATGTAATCGCGTGCTCATTCGCGACAGAAAAAGAAATCAAGGAAAAAGCATTTTTCCTGATTCCGTCAGTTGTTCAGTTTGAAGGCTATAAGTACATTTTCTCATCGGTAACGCTGCCGAGAGCGTTCTTAAACACTGTATTTATTACGCTGACCGGAACTCTGCTGTCCATGGTGCTGACGGTAACGCTGGCATATTCCCTTTCCAAAAAGGATCTGATGGGAAGAAGTGTCATCTTGGCAATTTTGTCGTTTACACTTGTCTTCAGCGGAGGAATGATACCGACCTTTATTACTGTAAAGAGCCTTGGGTTGATTGATTCGTATCTGGCGTTGATTTTGCCAGGAGCGATCAGCACCTGGAACCTGATTGTCGTGAAAAACTTCTTTGAGGGACTTCCGGTTGAGTTAGAAGAGGCGGCAAAGATTGACGGCGCGTCGGACGGAACCATTCTGGCGAAGATCATGCTGCCGCTGTCGAAAGCAGTTCTGGCAACCTTCTCCCTGTTCTACGCGGTTGGATACTGGAACAGCTACACCAGCGCACTGTTGTATATCAACGATATTAAAAAGTGGACGCTTCAGATCATGCTTCGTCAGATCGTTATGCTGGCAAACGGAACGATTGACGGCGCGATATATGATGAACTGGCAACCAAGCCGCCGGCAGAGAGCGTGCAGATGGCAGTTATCGTATTTGCAACGCTGCCGATCCTGTTGGTATATCCGTTCCTGCAGAAACATTTCGCAAAGGGAGTAATTGTCGGAGCGGTAAAGGGCTGATTGGAACAGTAGGTAACAAGAACAATATTAGAGCCGGATCCCGAACGGGCAGTTACAGGTCGGACGGAATTGCGGCAGACAGGCAGACTGGAAGCAGGCTGCAGTGAAATCAGAGAACTAAATATTATATAAAAACATTTTTAAGGAGGATGTAACATGAAGGGTAAGTTTGCGAAGGTGATGGGAGTTATGACGGCGGCGATGATGCTTTGCCCGGCCGGTCAGGTATTTGCGGAGGAGTCTGCGGCACAGGAGAGTCCATATGCAGGAGAAGAGCGCCAGAAGATCAGCGTTATGAGTATTACATTTAACGCGAACCCGGTAGATGATACCAATGCGCTGGTACAGGCACTGGAGGAGTACACCAATTATGATATTGAGTGGACATGGATGCTCGATTCTGATTATACCGATAAGATCAGTACCATGATGGCAGGCGGAACGCTTCCAGAAATCACCATTCTGAAGAACCTGAATGCAAATGAAATCAATAACTGCCGTGCAGGCGCGTTCTGGGATCTGACCGATTATCTGGATGATTATCCGAACCTGTCCCAGATCGATGACATTGTAAAGAACAACATTTCCATTGACGGCCGTATTTACGGAATCCCGAGAACCAGATCACTGATGAGAGAAGGAATCATTTATCGTCAGGATTGGCTGGATAACCTGGGTCTGGAGCCGGCGACTAATCTGGAAGAGTTTGAGAATATTCTGCGCGCGTTTACCTTTGACGATCCGGATGGAAACGGAAAGGACGATACCTGGGGTCTGGTACGTACCAAGACCGGCTTTGGCTTTGAGACATGGTTCGGCGCGCCGAATGGCTGGGGCGAGGACGAAGAGGGCAATCTGCAGCCGAGCTTCCTGTTTGATGGCTATCTGGAGTCTCTGAAATGGGGCAAGAAGCTGTATGACGAAGGAATCCTTGCGGACGACTTTATGGTAAGAGAAAATTCCGGTGAGAAGGATGCGTTTAAGGCACAGGAGAGCGGCGTCAGCGCAAGACTTGGCGATGTTGCGAACGAGTTCTATAGCTATTTTCAGCAGGAGGGAATTGACGCGAAGCTGACGGTTACTGCTGCAATCGAGACAAAGGATGGCAAGAAAGTAACAATGCCGACAAATGGACATGCAGGACTTCTGGCAGTTTCCAAGGCCGCAGCTCCGACCGAAGAGGATCTGAAGCGCTGCCTGACCTTCCTGGACCGCTGCAACGATGCATATGCACAGAATCTGTTCAGCTATGGTATTGAGGGCGTTGATTATACAATCAATGATGATGGTACCGTTTCCAAGACACAAGACGCAATTAATGGCGGCGGATCTCTGGATGGACACGATGGCTTCAATCAGATCATGATGAATGTAGTTCCGCTTTATTATCAGACGAGACCTGCAAGCTATGTTGCGGAAGAAGTAACAGCAGCTACCGAAGAAAACCTGAAATATGCGCTGGCAAATCCGGGACTTCCGCTGCAGAGACAGTCTGAAGTATACCGTGAGATGGGTGCGGCTCTGGATCAGATGATCAGTGACGCGGCAATTCAGTACATTGTAGGCGAAATCGACGATGATGGTTGGAACGCAGTCATCGAAGAGTGGAGAGCACAGGGCGGAGATTCTCTGATTGAGGAAATCAACGAACTGTATCAGCAGAGCAAGGAAAATAACGAGAAGTAATCGAGGAAAAGAGAATGAAATCATATAAGACATTTCCATCGGAAATTAGATGCTTTCAGGACCGGGTCAGCGGCGTGAATATCCGCCAGCTGACCGGATACCTTGGTCACAGCAATCATGCGTATTTTACGAATAATGGCTGGTATGACAATAATAAGCGGCTTTTGTTTCCGTCAGACCGTGATAACGTAACGAATCTGTTTTCTATTGAAATTGAAAGCGGAGAGATCAGCCAGCTGACGAATTTCCAGCCGGGAGAACGGGAACCGGTACATTTCACCAATGATGTAAACGCGAAGCGCAATGAAGTATATTATACCAGAATGAGGACAATTTACGCGTTAAATCTTGACAGTGGAGAGACCAGACCGCTGTATAAGATTCCGGATGGTTTCCACGCAAGCATCGGCATGTCCGGCGCGGACGGAGACTATGTATACGGAACACTGACCGAAGACCTGTCTGACCGCGTTTATACCAACATGAGCGCCGGTTACATCGGAATGCGGGAAACCTTCTACGCAAAGCCAGACTGCCGTATCGTGCGGATTAATCTGGATACAAATGAAGTAGAAACGCTGCGTCAGGAAAATTGCTGGATCGGCCATGTCAATCCGTCTCCGGTCAGAGCGGATCTGCTGACCTTCTGTCATGAAGGACCGTGGGAGCTAGTTGATCACCGGATCTGGATGATGGATCTGAAAACAGGAGAATCTATCCGGCTGCGTGAGCGGGAAATGGACGGAGAAAAGATTGGCCATGAATACTGGCATGCGGATGGAGAACATGTGGGATACCAGGTGCATCAGCCGAACGGAAAGGGCGGTTTCAATTCCTTCTTCGGCGTCATCAAGTATGATGGAACCGGCAGACAGGAAGCGCCGTGCGTACCGTTCCCCAGTCCAGATCACATTCATTCCAATGATTTTTCATTGATTGCCAGTGACTCCGGCAAGTGCATCAAACTGTACCGCAACAATGGAAATGGATTTGATGAGGCCCGTGTTCTGGCAATGCATGACGGCAGCTTCTTCTATGGTAGCCATCATCCGCATCCGCGCTTTACCGCAGACGGAAAGTACATCCTGTACAACAGCAACGCCAGCGGATACTGCAATCTGTATCTGGCAGAAATTCCGGAGGATGTAACAAAACTTCCGATTCTGAAACCGTAAAAATCAGGGTCAAATGGCTGGAAATTGGACGTAGGCTTGCCTGCAGGAAGAGTTCCTGCTCTTAGAACCTGCCAGAAACATTCACTGTATGCAAAAACTGCCGCTCTGTAAAATAGCAGAGCGGCAGTTTTTTTGGCTATGAGCAAGTATCGAAGAGGATTGCGAATATCCGCTTGACTGATACCGGCACTTATTCCGTGCGCTCATTTCCCCAGAAGAAAAGGGCGACAGTACCGGGACCGGTATGGCTGCCAATCGTTGTGCCAATGGAATAGATCCGAACTTTTCCTTTCAAATTCGGGAAGCGTTCTTCAACGAGACGGGCAACTTCTTTCGCGTCATCCAGACAGTAGGACTGGGAAATATAGCATTTGCCGGAATAAGATGTCCCATTTTCCGCGTAGGACTCCATTTGATCCACGATGGCGCGGATTACCCGTTTTTTCGTGCGGATTTTTGCGCGCGGAATCAGCTTCCCCTCATTATTGACATTGAGGAGCGGGCAGATATTAAGCAGGCCGCCAACGAAACCGGCAGCTTTGGAAATACGGCCGCCCTTGATATAAAAGGTGAGGTCAGTAGAGAAAAACCAGTGATGCAGGCGGGTACGGCGGGTTTTTGCCCATTCATAAACTTCATCAATGGATTTTCCTTCATCCCGCAGATCAGCAAGCTCGTCCATCAGAAGTCCGTATCCGGAAGACGCACTCAGTGAGTCAAGTACATAGATTTTCCGGTCCGGGTACTTTTCTTCAAGTTCGGCCTTGGCAATCATTGCGGAATTGAGAGCGCCGGAGATTCCAGAGGAAAGCGTCAGATGAAGAATGTCCTTTCCCTGCTTCAGAAAACCTTCAAAGTAGGAGGCATACTCTTCTGCGTTTACCTGAGAGGTTTTCGTAGAGGCACCCTGCTGCATTGCCTGATAAAACTTGTCAAAAGGAATTGACTTACCAAGATCGTCAGCGTATTCTTTTCCGTCCAGTTCAAAGTGAAAACAAATATAGGAAATGTTTCTGGTATGGAACTGTTCTTCAGTCAGATCTGCTGTTGAGCAGCAGCTTAAAACATAATCATTCATAATGATTCCTCCCTGAATGAAATAATGCACTTTCGGAAACTTTTTGTGTTTGATTTTGCGGAAGTACATAAATAAAACATCTGCACATATGACATTTTGACAAAGTAAGAAAGTCCCATGCTTCAATTGCGAAGAGCAATAAGCAGTGGGTGGGGACTTGCTTGTATCAGGAT
>CAJMMH010000019.1 GCA_905214365.1 uncultured bacterium | reverse complement strand
ACACGGGCCAGAGTATCATCCCAGTCCTGGAAGCATGCAGTAAGAGAAATGTTTAAAGAACTGTTTGCAGAAGATGAACGAGGATATCGCACAAAAAAAATATTGGATCTTGTTGAAAAGAAAGTTGCAGAGTTAGCACCGAATCAGAATGCAGAAAAGCTGGCAAGAACTGCACTGGAAAATGCCGGTTTAAAATTAAAAAAGAAAAAAGGAGAAAATGAAGACGGGCGCGATGTAGAAGCATTGTTTTTTATCAGTGAAGCACAAATCAAAGCTTTGGCTGAATTGGCAGTGAATATGAACAGCGATAAAAAAGCATATAAAGATGTATTGATGAAACAACCCTCGGTTGATATGGCACTGTTTGGCCGTATGGTAGCAAGTGATCCATCGTTAAATTATGATGCCAGCTGTCAGGTAGCACATGCAATTTCAACACATGCGATTCATCCGGAATATGATTATTTTACTGCAGTAGATGACTGTGCGCCGGAGGATAATGCTGGTGCTGGACATATTGGGACGAAAGAATTTGATTCTGCAACCTTATATCGTTATGCTACGATAAATGTAAAAGAGTTAAAAACAATGCTGGGGAAAGATACTGCGGAAGCTGTAAAAGGATTTACAGAAGCGTTTATTCGATCTATGCCGACCGGTTCACAGAATGCGTATGCCAACCGTACATTGCCGGATGCGGTGTATGTAACGGTAAGATATGATCAGCCTGTAAATCTTTGTGGAGCTTTTGAGAAGCCAGTTATTTCTGAAGGAGGATATGCGGAAGCATCAAAAAAAGCATTGTGTAAATATGCGGAGGAGTTATATACGGATTATTCAGGAAAACCTGAGAAAGCGTTCTGCGTAGGCAAAGATATGGAAGTGCTTGGAGAGAGAATGACATTCGGAGAATTGTTGGAACGGACAAAAACTGCAGTTGATGAATACTGCAGCGAGGAGGTTTAATGAGTACGTTATTACTCAGGTTTGCAGCTCCGCTGCAAGCCTGGGGAACAAATTCAAAATATGATATTCGGAAAACAGATCGGGAGCCATCAAAAAGCGGAGTAGTCGGTTTTCTGGCGGCAGCCCTTGGAAGAAAGCGAAATGAGCCGCTTGACGATTTAAATCAGCTGAGGCTGGGAGTCCGTGTTGATCAGGAAGGAAGTATTTTGCAGGATTTTCATATGGTTCACGCGGAAAAATCCTCTTATGTGACGAGAAGATATTATTTATCTGATGCCGTTTTTGTAGTTGGTTTAGAATCGCAGGATGAAGAATTTTTGAACCAATTAGAGTATGCAGTTCGGCATCCGGCATATCCGCTTTTCCTTGGACGTCGTTCCTGTCCTCCATGTGGAAAAATTGTACTTGGGGTCCGCAGCAAGCTGGACTTAGAGGAAGCATTGAGAGAAGAATCCTGGCAGGCATCTGAATGGAAGATGAGAAAAGAAAGAGCGGCAGAAGTTCATTTGCGGTTGGTGCTTGAGTCATCTGACGGACGAGTTGTACGTCAGGACTATCCGGTTTCATTCAATCCGAAAAAACGATTGTATGAATATCGTGGCATCAGGGAAGAGGACTGCATTTTCTTAACAGGTATTGCAGAAACAGAACATGATCCGATGATCGGAATGTGAGGTGATAACGTGTATTTAAGCCGGATGGAACTGGATATGAGCCGCAGAAGCACGATGCTGGCAGTTACAAACAGAAAGCTGCTTCACGGGGCGGTTGAATCTGCGTTTGAAGGAGAAAGAAAGCGCAGATTATGGCGGATTGATCATTTAAAAGATAAATATTATCTTATGATTGTAAGTGAAGATAAACCAGAATTGACATCTGCATTTGAGCAATTTGGTCCTTATGGGAAGCCTGCGGAGTGGGAAACAAAAGGATATGATGGATTATTGAACCGGATTACGGAAGGAAGTATCTGGCAGTTTCGGTTGACTGCCAATCCAACCGTAAGCAGTGTGAAGGATAAGGATGGTCAGCGGCTGCAGGAAAATGGAGATTTGCAGAAACGAGGAATTGTACACGCGCATAATGTTGAGCGGTATCAGAAGGAATGGCTTCAGAAGAAAGCAGGAACCTGTGGATTTGCTTTAAATGAAGATGATTTTGGCGTGATGCAGAGTCAGTGGACACAATTTATCAAAGGAAAAGAACGAGTTAAGGTATCGTTTCTTGCGGTTACATATGAAGGTATTTTAAGAGTAACCGACAAAGAATTGTTTGTTAAAACGCTGACAGAAGGAATTGGCAGAGAAAAAGCATATGGAATGGGAATGATGACAGTTATAAAACAAAGTTGATTGTCAGATTTATTGGGAAACGGGAGGCAAAATGGAGATACCCGGAATGATACGGCCGGAACTGCAGGAATTACCGCAGGTTCAGGACCGAATGACGTTTATTTATTTAGAACGATGCCAGATTAATCGCCAGGACAGCGCAATTGCAGTTCTTGATGAAGAAGGAGTTGTTGCAATTCCGGCAGCAGCGATATCTGTGCTGCTGCTTGGCCCTGGATGCAATATCACTCACCGGGCGATGGAGTTGATTGGAGATGCGGGTGTTAGTGTAATATGGGTAGGGGAGCAGGGCGTTCGCTATTATGCCAGCGGACGCCCGCTGACGCATCGCGCGAATTTGTTGATACGGCAGGCAGAAATGGTGAGTAATCAAAGACTTCATCTTGCTGTTGTGCGGAAGATGTATCAACTTCGGTTTCCAGAAGAGAACATATCGAAATTGACATTGCAGCAGCTGCGAGGGAGAGAAGGCAGCAGGATTCGTAAAGTGTACCAACAATCCGCAAAAAAATGGGGAATTGAGTGGAATGGGAGAATGTACCGACCGGATGATTTTTTATTTGGAGATCCGGTGAATCAGGCATTATCTGCTGGACATGTATGTTTGTATGGGTTAGCACATGCGGTAATTGCTGCATTAGGATGTTCCCCTGGCCTTGGCTTTGTTCATGTAGGGCATGAGTGTTCCTTTGTTTATGATATTGCAGATTTATACAAGGCAGAGACGACAATCCCGATTGCTTTTGAGGTCGCAGCTGAAAATCCGGAGGACCTTCCAGGTGTTGTAAGGCGAAGAGTACGAGATGAGCTGGTATCACATCATATTCTGGAACGAATGATAAAGGATATTAGCTATTTGTTGAAGGATGATTTGGATGAAAAGCAAGGTGAAAAAAAGGAATCGGATGCAAATGCGGTTTATTTGTGGAATGGAGCAAAGGGATTGACCAGGAATGGGCGGCAATATGGAAAGGAAGAGGATGTGTGATTGTAATAACATTAACGAGCTGTCCTCCGAAACTGCGGGGAGATCTTTCAAAATGGCTGTGTGAAATCAATACGGGAGTATATGTGGGAAATTTAAGCGCGCGGGTTAGAGATGGTTTGTGGGAGCGCGTGTGTGAAAATCTTGCAACTGGAAAGGCCACTATGGTTTATAGTTCCAGTGGCGAACAGCATATGGAATTTCGTGTTCATAATAGTGCATGGAAACCAATAGATTTTGATGGAATCACATTGATGAAACGGCCGTTGATGGAACAGACGGAGGAAGTGTCGAAATCTCCATATCGCAGTAAAGCAGGCAATTATTATCATAGTTCTATGGCTAAAAAGTATAATAAAAAACAAAATCAGACGGGGAAACAGTATATTGTTATTGATATAGAAACAACTGGATTAAGATGCGGAGAGGATGAGATTATTGAATTAGCAGCATTAAAGATAATTGACCGGATGCCAGCAGATTCATTTACGGCACTGATTGATACAGAAAAGGTATTGCCAGGAAATATTATGAAGCTAACAGGAATTACACAGGAGGAACTGGAGAAAGATGGTTTGGAACTTTCGGCTGCTTTAAGTGAATTTCTGGAGTTTATAGGAAATGGGAAACTAATCGGATATAATATTTCGTTTGATTTATCGTTCATTCAGAATGCCTGTAAAAAATGTGGAAAACAAATGATTGCTAACCCAACAGAAGATGCAATAAAGCTTGCAAAGAAGAAGTTAGATGATGTACGAGACTATAAGTTAGAAACGGTTTCACGTAGTTTTGGACTAGAGGAACAAAAGCATCGGGCATTGGATGATTGTTATCTGATTCATCGTGTGTATGAAAAACTAAAAGATTTTGAGTAATATTTATACGGTAGATTACCCAATATTGCTGTAAAGTCCCTTGATTTGGTTATGAGGATATAAGGCAACGATTATGGATAGAAAATAACATATACTCTTGCATTTACAGAGGTAAGAATAGTGAAAAGTAAGATAAATACCATAGAACTGCTGCAGGAACTTCTTGCGCAGGATCAGTTTGAATTGCTGCTGCCGGAGCCGGCAGGCAAGGCCAGTGAGAAAACAAAGTCAGACACAGATTTCAACCGGACATTTGATTCCCTGCGCCTGGTGTACCTGATGAATGATGCGGTGGAAAGCTTTCTGGTGTTTCAGCGTGTGCGGATGACGGGAACATATCGGAAGGATTATGAAGGTGAATTGGAAGCAACGCTGAGTCAGGAGGGACAGGAATATGCCCTTTCTGTCTGGCAGGGGGATTCGGTTGTGACGCTGTTTTTCCAGTCGCTGGAGCTGGAAGTGCATCTGTATAATTATGGAGAAATCGGGCATTTCTGGGTTCCGGAGTACGAGTATCTGCGGGTTATGGAGTATCAGATTGCAATCCTGCGGGATAAGAAGAAATATCTCGGCGATGTGTATTGTACAGAACTGGAAAGGAAGTTGGCGAATCTTGCGGACTTCCCACCGTTGAATTATCTTTGCTGGCCGGCGGTTCCGAAGCAATACATTGTTCCGGGAGACAGCGATGAGCCGTGGATGCCGTCGGGAGACGCGGTGCGGGTCATGGAGGAATTTGCCGCGAATGCGGGAGATACCGAGCTGATCAAAAATATCCGGCTGTATGCGGCTGCACCCAATTCATTTTTGGCAAAGCGGGTAGCGGGGCTTCTGCATCGGCGCGTACACGCAAAGGCAGTTGATTTGATTGCGGAAGCTTTGAGGGAAGCAAGTGCCGGATACCCGGATCGTTCCTTTGGAAAAGAAACAGACCGGAAGCGAAAATCGCTTTTGCGGCAGGCGGAAGAAAAGAAGCGCAGATTGGCACAGAAGGGAGTCCGGGCGGATATCCTGCGGGAAGAGCCGTTTACCATAGGGGATGATGGAGTTGGACTGCAGGTATATTTGATGATTTGGAAAAATGGTCCGCTCAACCGGAAGGTGATGATTGAGCGGATTGATAAAGAATATGGAGGGAATGCTTTTTCAAACACGTTCTAATCCCCGAAAAATTCCCGCCAGGTTGGGACGTGTTCTTTGGCTTTGACTGCGCGTTCGACTTCGGCATAGTAGGTGACTTTATCGCGGATATGGAGCAAGTCAAGCTCCAGTTCGTGAATCTGCCGCAGGATATCCTGTTCGTGATCGACCATCATCTGGCTGATATCGCTGGCATGAGTGTCAAGATCCGCTTCATACTGATAATATTGCTGGATTTTCGCGATGGATAATCCGGTTCGCTTAAAGCAGAGAATGCCGTTCAGACGGTCAATGTGCTGCTGCGTGTAAATGCGGGAGCCGGAGGCGGTGTGGATGACGTCAGTAAGAAGGCCGAGGTCTTCATAATAGCGGAGTGTGGAAGCCGGAAGTCCGAACTGCTCGGAGATCTGGCGGATGGTATAAGTTTTTTCCTGATCCATAAAAAGTCCTTTCGAGTGCTGCCAATTTCTTTTATCGGAAAATTTTAAAATGCTATTGACTTCAAGCTAACTTGAAGTGATAGAGTAAGCGTAGTTACAGTTCATGGCAGGAATTTTCTGAACTGAGAATTCCGTAAGGTAAAGTAGCGGTAGTGGGATTTTGTCGATTCTGTATGCGAAGCATCGGCGAGATCCGTTACTGTTTGCGCGAAGCGTGAACAGTAACTAAGCATATCACGGAATGCAGAAGGAAGCAATGCTTTCCGCGAAAAACCAGGAGGGAGCAAACAATGTATACAGCAAACGAAAAGCGTTATGAGACGATGAAGTATAACCGCTGCGGTGCGAGTGGTCTGAAGTTGCCGGCAGTTTCTCTGGGACTGTGGCACAATTTCGGATCAAACGGCAATTTCGATAACATGATGAACATGTGTGAAACTGCATTTGACAACGGAATCACACATTTTGATCTGGCAAATAACTACGGACCGGTTTACGGAGCGGCAGAGGAAAGCTTCGGACGCATTTTAAAGAAGAGCCTTGGTGTATACCGTGATGAGTTGGTAATTTCCACAAAGGCAGGCTATGATATGTGGCAGGGCCCTTACGGTGACGGCGGCAGCAAGAAGTATCTGGTAGCCAGCCTGGATCAGAGCCTGAAGAGAATGGGCCTGGATTATGTTGATATTTATTATCATCACAGACCGGATCCGGAGACTCCGTTGGAAGAGACCGCAAGAGCGCTGGACGGAATCGTAAAAAGCGGAAAGGCTCTTTATATCGGTATTTCCAATTACAATAAGGAGCAGACGATTGCCATTGCGAAGCTGTTCCATGAGATGGGAACTCCGTTCATCATCAATCAGCGCAAGTATTCCTTGTTTGACCGTACGATCGAGAAGGATGGTCTGAAGGATTATGCGGCAAAGAATGGCATTGGCGTTATTACCTTCTGCCCGTTGGCACAGGGACTGCTGACTGACCGTTATCTGCACGGAATCCCGGAGGACAGCCGTATCCGTACAGACGGAAGATTCCTGAAGGAAAACGCAATAACAGAGGAAACACTTGCAAAGGTACGCGCGCTCAATGAGATTGCAAAGAACCGCGGTGAAAGCCTGGCACAGATGGCACTTGCGTGGATTCAGCGTGATAATGATATCACCAGTGTTCTGATCGGCGCGTCCAGACCATCTCAGATTCTGGATAATCTTGGCATGCTCAATGCTCCGGCGTTTACTGAAGAAGAGCGCAGGAAGATCGATGAAATCTGCGGCTGATAAGGCCATTTACAAATCCCGGTGGTATAGTGCGGGCGAAAAGGCAAAGGAGGAAGAGAAAATGGTAAAGAAACTGATTCTTGTAACTTCACCGCCGGCATGCGGAAAAACTTATATCTCAAAGGAGCTGGCGAAACGTCTGAAACATGTCGTTCACCTGGATAAGGATACGTTGATTTCGCTGTCCAAACAGATTTTCCGAGTGGCAGGGCAGCCGTATGACAGAAGCAGCCAGTTTTTTGAGGATAATATCCGGAATTATGAGTATGAATGCGTGGTAGATCTTGCGCTGGAAGCACTGGATTATGATGATATTGTATTGATTAATGCGCCTTTTACCAGAGAAATCCGGGATATGAATTATATTGATCAGCTGCGCGCGAAGCTGGCAGAGAAAACGCGACACTGGTTGTGATCTGGGTAGAAACGTCTCCGGAAGTGGTGCATCGGCGCATGATTGCCAGAAATTCTGATCGTAACACATGGAAGTTGGCACATTGGGATGAGTATATTTCCGGATGTAATTTTTCAATTCCGGAAAATCTGGATGATCCAAAGGTAAAGGATGATCTGATCCTTTTTAAAAACAATAATGACGAGGAATTTGAAGCGTCAATGAAGACCTGTCTGAATATTCTGGAGGAAACGATGGAAGGGGATTAAAGCCTTTTCAAACACGCTCTAAAACGGACAACAGCGGCTTGCCGCACAGATCTAAACTGTGCGGCGGGCCGCTGTTTTATAAACTTGAATTATTCATGATCCTTTTTCTCAGAAACGATCTGGATATGAACATCAGCCAGCTGCTTTTCACTGACAGATGCCGGAGCGCCCATCATAACGTCCTGCGCGTTCTTGTTCATCGGGAACGGAATGATCTCGCGGATGCTCTCTTCACCGGCAATCAGCATAACCATACGGTCAACACCAGGAGCAATTCCTGCGTGCGGCGGAGCGCCGTAGCAGAACGCATTGTACATAGCCGGGAACTTGGCCTTTACATCGTCCTCGCCGAGGCCGACAAGCTCAAACGCCTTAACCATGATTTCCGGATCGTGGTTGCGGACAGCGCCGGAAGAAAGCTCAACGCCGTTGCAGACAAGGTCATACTGGTAAGCAAGGATGTCGAGCGGGTTCATGGTTTCAAGCGCGTTCAGACCGCCCTGCGGCATGGAGAATGGATTGTGGCAGAACTCCAGCTCGCCGGATTCCTCGCCGATTTCATACATTGGGAAGTCAACAACCCAGCAGAACTCATAGCAGTCTTTCTTCATGTAGCCGTCGAAGGAAGCGCCAAGTGTCTTGCGGATTACGCCTGCGGTCTTCTGAGCAGTCTTCAGATCGCCTGCACACAGAGCAACAAAATCGCCAGCCTTCAGGCTGAGAGCATTGACAACCGCATCCTTGTGCTCCTGTACAAACTTGGAAATGCCGCCGGTCAGCTCGCCCTTGTCATCCAGACGGAACCAGTAAGCCTTCTGACCGCTGACAACTTCAACATCCGCGCACATCTTGTCGATCTGCTTTCTGGTGCCCTTGAAGTTTTCAGCAACAACAGCCTTTACCTTATTTCCTGCAAACGGACCGAAACCACAGTCAGCAAGAACCTCGGTAGCGTCCTGAACAAGAAGGCTGATACGCAGATCCGGCTTATCGGAGCCGTACTTGTCCATTGCTTCCAGATACGGGATTCTCTTGAACGGAGGCTTGGAAGCTTCGTGGTAGATACCGTACTTTGCGAAGATCGGCGGAAGCACTTCCTCAAGGATTGCGAAAACATCTTCCTGATCTGCGAAAGCCATTTCCATATCCAACTGATAGAACTCACCCGGAGAACGGTCTGCTCTTGCGTCTTCATCACGGAAGCAAGGAGCAATCTGGAAATAACGGTCAAAGCCGGAGGTCATCAGCAGCTGCTTGAACTGCTGCGGAGCCTGCGGAAGCGCATAGAACTTGCCTGGATGGTTTCTTGCCGGAACCAGATAATCTCTCGCGCCTTCCGGAGAAGAGCAGGTCAGGATCGGGGTGGTGATTTCCATAAAATCGTGAGCGATCATGGAAGCGCGCAGATCAGCGACAACCTTGCTGCGCAGTACGATCTTGGACTTAACTTCCGGGTTTCTCAGATCCAGATAACGATACTTCAGACGGACATTTTCATCCGCATCCTTGGAGTGGTTAATCTGGAACGGAAGCTCGTTGTAGCGGCACTTTCCGAGAACGGTCAGTGTCTTCGGAACAACCTCGATCTCTCCGGTCGGAAGGTTCGGGTTCTTGGAGCTGCGCTCGCGCACGGTTCCGGTGATTTCAATGGTAGACTCGTAGTTGATGGAGGACAATTGTTCCATGATATCCTCGGTTTCTACTACGATCTGAGTGGTTCCGTAAAAATCTCTGAGAATCATAAATCCCAGATTTTTGCTGACCTTACGGAGGTTTTCATACCAGCCGACAAGCTTTACTTCCTCGCCGACATTGGCCAGTCTCAGCTGGCCGCAATTGTGTGTACGTCCCTGCATTGGTATTTCATCCTTTCTGGAGCTTTCTGCCCGCGGGCAGACGTATCCTGCAGTCGGGCAAACATGCGTCCCGCTGCGGCAGACAGTGTGTGTCTGGAGAGCCAAACAAAAAACCACACCAGTAATCAACGGAAAGTTCAATTACCAGTGTGGTTCTTCTATTTTCCACACAGGCACAACACGCAAAGCGCCTGCACCTGAGAGAACTCTCGATACAGGCGCTATCTATCGTCGTCCCTGTTCATCTGAATCAATGAAAGTATCTCAAACATAATAGCTGCCTCTTGTTTTGATGTTCGTTCTGATTATAGCACCCGGTATTTGCAAAGTCAAGGTGTGCTTGAAAAGCGTTGCGGGAAAAGGGGCGGTGTGCTATACTATAGCCAATTATTTCTGCAAAGATATGCGCAACACACGCGGCAGAAATGGTTTTGGAAACTCGCTGTACAGGCACAGTCCGGGCGGACATGAGGATCGGTTTGCGGACTGCGCTGAAATGAAGGTGCCGGAGAGCGGCGGAAAGGTGAGAAGTGCGTTATGGAGATTGTATGCCTGGATTTAGAGGGAGTTCTGGTGCCGGAGATTTGGATCGCGTTTGCAGAGGCGAGCGGGATTCCGGAACTGAAGCGGACAACAAGAGATGAGCCGGATTATGATAAGCTGATGAAGTGGAGAATCGGAGTTCTGAAGGAGCATGGACTGGGGTTAAAGGAGATTCAGGCAGTCATTGAGACGATTGATCCGCTTCCGGGGGCAAGGGAATTTTTGGATCAGCTGCGCACGATGACGCAGGTGATTATCATCAGCGATACGTTCACTCAGTTTGCGGGACCATTAATGAAGAAGCTTGGATGGCCTACCATTTTCTGCAATACACTGGAGGTTGCCGGCAGCGGAGAAATCACCGGGTTCCATATGCGGATTGAAAATTCCAAGCTGACGACAGTAAAGGCGCTGCAGTCGATTGGATACGACACAATCGCGAGTGGAGACAGTTACAATGATTTGGGTATGATCCGCGCAAGCAAGGCTGGTTTCCTGTTCCGCAGCACCGATTCGATTAAGGAAGCGAATCCGGATTTGAAGGCGTTTGAGACATATGATGAACTGCTGGCGGCCATTCAGAAAGCACTTTAAGAAAAATGGAGGAATCAAGGGAATTTCTGAATTGGAAAATGCAGGCAGATGAGGATTTTCCAATTGAATGCTTCCGATCATGCGGGCAGCAGACGATTATGCACCGGCATGACTGTCTGGAACTGAATTATATTGAGTCTGGAAACGGTTATTATATTATTGAAGATAAGACATATCCGATTCGCGCGGGGGATGTTTTTATCATTAATAATCAGGAACGGCATATGGTTGTAGACGAGAAACAGATTTTTATGCAGGTGATTGTCTTTCATCCGGACTGGATCCGGGAAGAGGCAAAGCAGTATTCCTGCCTGAAGCCTTTTTTTCGAAGAAAATCGCTGTTTTCAAACCGGGTGTCGGGAGACAGGGATGAAACAAAGGAAATCGCGGACGGAATTACACGTATTATGAGGGAGTATAAGGAGCGGAAAGAAGGTTATCAGCTTGTAATCAGAATGACGCTTCTGACGACACTTGCACTTTTAAAACGGCATTATGAGACAGAACATGAGCTTCTGGAGGAAACGGAAACTGTCCGGAAGAACAGCAGCCGGATGCAGGCAGTGGCGGCATACATAGAGAATCATTATGAAGAGCATATCAGCTTGACGGAGCTTGGGCAGATTGCGGGAATGAGCGAAGCGTATTTGTCCACCTGCTTCGGGCAGATTATGAACACCACAATTGTAAAATATACTGAAGAGGTCCGGATTCGGCACGCGTGCGAGCTGCTGAGGACAACAGAAATGCAGGTAACGGAGATTGCGTTTGCGTGCGGCTACAATAATTTGTCTTATTTTAATCGCTCTTTCCGTCAGAAAATGCATGTAACACCGCGGGAATATAGGAAAGCAGATCTTACAAAAGAAGCTGATTTACAGAGAGCAGATAGGCAAATCCAAAAATAGTACCAGTTTTTCCAAAGGAGGTGCAAGCGGGAAATGCGCTTAGCTGATATAATGGATTTATCCATATTCAACAAAAAGTCATGAAAAGAGGGAAAAATTTTATGAGAAAGAGCGCATTAGAAACAAAACTGATTGTCCGTCCGTTAATCGGATGTCTGACTCACAGTCACTTCTGGGAGGGCCCGTGCCGTGCCGGGAAGCCGGAGGATATGACTCAGGAAAAAGAAAAGATGTGGGCGGACCGCGCATTCGCCGGCGCGGTAAAGAAGCTGGAGCAGGCGACGGATGAGATCGAGTTCCTGGAGCCGCTGGATGTCAGATACGATGAGAAGTTTGTTGTCAGCGAAGAAACGTACGCAAAGATAGAAGAGGATCTGGATAAGGTTGATTTCTTCCTCTGTATGAACTGGAGAATCCCGAAGCTGGAGCGGTATCATAAGACGGTTGTAATTATGCAGAACGGTAATGAGGGTATTGACTTTGCCGCATATTGCAATTCTATCGGCGTAGAGGCTCACGTTGCGATGGATATCAAGGATTTGAATGAAATTGCACATTCTTTATGGGTAAGAAAAGCGGTTGCAAACACCAGAGCGCTGGTTCTTACTGCAGGCGGTCTTCCGACCTTTGGTATGCAGAGTCTGATCCGTGACCCGGAGATCATCCGTCAGCGTTACGGCATGGAGGTAGTTAAGCTGCCGTTCTATGATATCATTCCGTATATGGATGCGATTACGGATGAAGAGGCGCGTCCGATTGCGGAGAAGATCATCAACGGTGCTTCTGATGTTAAGGTAAATACCGATTATTTTATTAATGATATCAAGTATTATCTGGCTGCAAAGAAGATGATGGAGGTATATCAGTGCAACGCGTTCTCAACTGCGTGCCATGAGCTTTGTACTTCCGAGATTCCGCAGCGCCGCAAATTTACTCCGTGCATGTGCCATTCCCTGTTAAAGGGAGAGGGATATCCGAGCGGCTGCGAGGAGGATCTGAATGCGCTGCTTGCAATGACAATTATGCAGTATACCGCTTACAGACCGGCATTCATGGGCAATCCAAGCATGGAGACAGACGAGCTTCTGCTGATCCATCACGCAGTTCCGGCGCTGTGCATGAACGGTTATGGAAGCAAGCCGTTAGAGTACAAGCTGTGGGCATTTACCGGTCAGGGATTCGGCGGAAAGCTGCAGGTTGACTTCACGGAGAACGAGCAGGATGAGGTTACATTGGGACGTTTCAATCCGATGGGCGATACGATGTGCGTAAAGATTGGAAAGGTAATCCGTTCTGAGTATAAGGAGACCTACTGCAGTCCGTACTACTATATCCAGATGGATGACGCGAGAAAGTATATGCATAATCTCGCAAAGTTCGGCCATCATCAGGTTCTGATTTTCGGAAATTACATGAAGATGCTGAAGCAGGTTGCAGAGGTAATGAATTTCAACATTCTGGAAGGATAAGAATATGATTTATCTGAATCAGGCGGCGACTTCCTATCCGAAACCGCAGTGTGTATTAGACGCGTTTAACGAGTATATGAATGGGATTCCGGGCGGACAGATGCGAAGCAGCGTGGCCGCGGAAAGCGGCGATGTGATGAATGACTGCAGGAAATCGCTCGGAAAGCTTCTGGGAGTTTCGGCATGGAACCGGATTTTCTTTACCTCCGGCGCAACGGAGTCTGCCAATCTGCTGATTCAGGGAATGGACTGGACAGGGTATCATGTGTTTGTCACCCAGACGGAGCATAACAGCATTTTAAGGCCTGTTATGAACCATCCGGCGCTTGCCGGGCGGGTTCATGTGATACCCTGCGATGAAACAGGGTATGTATCCGCGCAGGCAGTGGAGCATGCGATTCAGGGAAAACAGGGAATGGTGATTGTCAATCATTGTTCCAATGTGACAGGAACGATACAGCCCGTCAGAGAGATTGCAGAGGCAGCCAGACAAAATGGCTGCCTTGTGGCAGTTGACGCTTCCCAAAGCGCGGGATGTATTCCGGTTTCGACAGACGACTGGGGCGCGGACGCATTGGTTTTTACCGGGCATAAGAGCCTGATGGGTCTGACGGGAACCGGCGGTCTTTATGTTCGCCCGGGCCTGGAGATCCGTCCGCTGAAGTTTGGAGGAACCGGAACCGACAGCCGGAAGCTGCAGTACGGTCCAGGAGAGTATGAATATGAACCGGGTACGCAGAATCTGGCCGGAATTGCGGCGCTAAAAGCGGGTGTGGATGAAATTTTATCCATTGGCACAGAAGTAATTCACGCGAAGGAACAGGAGGAGATGGACTGGCTCTGGAATGCGCTTGCGGCGCTTCCCGGAGTATGTCTATATGGTCCGGCAGCCGGAACGGACCGGGGACCGGTGCTCAGCTTTAACTTTGAGAAGCTTTCAGCCTCTGATGCGGCGTATATTTTAAATGAAGCGTATCATATTATTATAAGGACAGGTCTGCATTGCGCGCCATTAATCCACGAGGCAATCGGCAGCGGCAGATACGGGACGCTTCGGATAAGTATTTCGCGGCTGACGACGCATAAGGAGCTGGAGACGTTTGCGGAAGCGGTCGGAGAGATAAGCAGGAGTCTGGAAACATGAAAATAACGGAAATTATGAAGTCCATGGAAACATGCAGCGAGGCAGGATGGTTTGCTTTTGACTTTTTCCTGGAAAACGGTCTGACAGACGAAGATATTCTGTCGTTAAAGCCGTTGGGCAGTTTTCTGTATCTGGCGATGCTGAAGGTCCCCTTTTTCAAAATAGAAGGGGACTACTTTCATATAAAAGGTGTGAAGGGTGAGAAGCATTTCCGGACGGCAGTACACGGAGAGCATCTGGATTTTGTGGATGAAGTGAAGCGATTTATTGAGGCACAGGAAGCTGGGACTGGGACGAAGGACTGACCGAAGTGCGTGGAAAAATAGAGGCAGGAAAAGCCTAAACGGGGTGGAAACTGCACGGAAGACAGGAGAGTGACAGGATGCTGGAGGCACAGCGAAGAAAAAGCAGAGCGATTAACCGCGTTTATCAGGAAAAGAAAGCACTTTATCTGGAGGCGGAGGCGGGAGTGATCCGGCTGATTCCGCAGACGGAGGCAATCGTCCGGGTTTCCTATACGGAAAACGGGACGTTTGGAACGGAACAGGGGGATCAGTTTGAGGATCTTTCTGATTCGTGCGAGTGGAACTGGGAAGAAAATGAAACGGAAATTCAGCTGGACACTGCGGGACTCCGGGTGCGGGTCTGCAGGAAAACCGGTTCCATCCAGTATGAAAGAAAAGACGGGACGGTACTGCTTGCCGAGCGCGGAGAAGAAAGCAAGTGCGTGGAGGCATTTGATTCGTTCCGGCCGGTCATCAATGAGAATACGCAGATTGAAGAGATCCAGACGCCGGACGGCGTAAAGCGGAGAATCCGCAACGCGGACCGCGTATTTGACCGAAAGCTGTATCATACCAGAGTACATCTGACCTTCCGTCCGGAGGAGCATCTGTACGGATTGGGACAGGCGGAGGAGGGCGTGTGGAATCTGCGCCATACAACGCAGTATCTGCATCAGGCAAACCTGAAAATCGCGGTTCCGATGCTGGTTTCTGATCAGGGATACGGTATTCTGTTGTCCACACAGGGACCGTCAATTTTCAACGATACGCAGTACGGTACCTATCTGTATACGGAAGCGGACGAGTACCTGGATTATTATTTCCTGGCGGGAGGCTGCGCGGATGAGATCGTCAGCGGGTTCCGTAAGCTGACAGGAAAGGCCGTGATGCTGCCGAAGTGGGCATTTGGATATATGCAGTCCCAGGAACGGTATGAGGACGCGAAAGAACTGATTGATACAGCGGAGAAGTTTCGTCAGAACGAAATTCCGCTTGATACGATTGTGCTTGACTGGCAGTCCTGGAAGGGAAATCTGTGGGGACAGAAGACCTTTGATGAGACGCGCTTCCCGGACCCGGCAGATATGACGAAGCAGCTGCACGAAAAGAATGTCCGCTTTATGATTTCTGTCTGGCCGAATATGAAGGAAGAAAGCGATAATTACCAGGAGTTTCTGGAGAAGCGGCTGCTGCTTCCGGGAAGCCAGACCTATGACGCGTTCTGCCAGGAAGGAAGAGAGCTGTACTGGGAGCAGGCGGAGAAAGGATTATTCCGGTATGGAATCGACGCATGGTGGTGCGATTCTAGTGAGCCGGTAACGCCGGAGTGGGGAAAGAAAATCAAGCCGGAGCAGGGAGAAATGTATCATGATTTCCTGGATGCAGCCGGAAGCTGCATGCCGCTGCAGAGGAGCAACGCCTATGGTCTGTTCCACGCACAGTCCATTTATGAGGGGCAGCGGAAGACAACCGAAGAGAAGCGTGTTGTGAATCTGACCAGAAGCGGATATCCGGGAAGTCAGAAGTATGGAACAATCTTATGGTCAGGCGATACATACGCGTCCTGGGAAACGCTGAAAAAACAGATTGCGGCCGGTCTGCAGTTCTGCGCAAGCGGTCTGCCGTACTGGACACTGGATATCGGCGCGTTCTTTGTAAAGAAGGGAACACCGTGGTTCTGGAACGGAGAGTATGAAGATGGATGCGCGGATTACGGATATCGCGAGTTGTATACAAGATGGTTCCAGTACGGCGCGTTTCTGCCGGTTTTCCGGAGTCATGGAACCGACTGCAGAAGAGAGCCGTGGAATTTTGGCAGCAAGGGCGAGCCGTTTTATGACGCGTTGGTAAAGGCAATTCGCCTTCGCTATCGCCTGCTTCCATATATTTACTCTATTGCCGGAGCAGTCTGGAGGGAAAACAGAACGATGATGCGTCTGCTTGCATTTGATTTTCCGAAGGACAAAAAGGCGCTGGAAATTTCCGATGAGTATATGTTTGGTCCATCGCTGTTGATTTGCCCGGTAACGGAACCGATGTATTATGGACATAACAGCAGGAAGTTAGAAGGCGTAAAGAAGAGCCGGAGCGTATATCTTCCGGCTGGCACAGAATGGTATGATTTGCGTACCGATATCTGCTATGCGGGTGGACAGACCGTGGAGGTTTCTGCTGAGATTGACAGCATTCCGGTATTTGTAAAGGCGGGAGCGATTGTTCCGATGATGGAGCCGGGAGCAAGCACGGCGGACATGGAAGGCGGAGCGATTACCCTTCATATCTATTCGGGCGCGGACAGCAGCTTTACGCTGTATGAGGATGCCGGTGACGGTTACGGCTATGAAAACGGAGAATACTGTCTGACGGAAATTACGTACAATGATGCGGAAAAGAAGGCAGCGTGGACGACAGAGGGAGATACCACATTCCGTAAAGGTGAGCTGAGCATAAAGATTCATTAATCAACAAGCTCTGTGCGCCAAATGAAAGTTGCCTTTCGGGGAGAAGAAAGAAACAGCTGTGTGAATGAAACGAATCATTGCACAGCTGTTTTTTGTTTACGGATGCTTTGCATACAGAATTGACAAAATCGGTTTTGCGGATTCAAGTGTGCAGGACATGAAACGGGAGCAGGGGATGCAGCTGTTTTATCGAAATGCAATGGGAATACGAATAACGGATTTGCAAAAATAAAAAACACAAAAAATAAAAAAGTAGTTGACAAGTTCACAAACCAGTGCTATTATATACAAGTCGCTTGAC
>CAJMMH010000018.1 GCA_905214365.1 uncultured bacterium | reverse complement strand
CTGCTTCGCAGTTTATCAGGAGGGGCTTGTACCCCTCCTGATACAAGCAAGTCCCTACCCACTGCTTATTGCTCTTCGCAATTGAAGCAGGGGACTTCCTTGATTTGTTCAAACACACGCATCGAAAAAGCCGGAAAGTCATCGATTCGATGGCTTTCCGGCTTTTCCATTAATCCGTCAGCTGATACGCAATCCGCGGCGTCCCGTCCTCTACATGGATGATGCCGCACCGCTCAAAACCCTCCCGCTCCATTGCCCGCTGCATCACCAAATTATCCTGATGCGTGTCTCCGCGAAGGTTCGGGATCTGCTGCCTGCAGAACGTTACGATCTGATGAACGACTCTCTTCTGCGTTCCATCGCTCGCAACCCGGTGAATGACGCCGTACGGATCGTCATTTTTCCACTGCCCCTGCTCGATCACGCGATAGGTCGGATCATCCCAGATCAGGAAAACAAACACTGCATGGATTTCTTCTTCCCCGCTCCCTGTCACACCAACATAGCAGTTCCCGGATTCAATATCGTTCCGCACCATATCTCTGGGCGGATACCCTTTTTTCCACTGTGTCGGGTTTCCGGTCTGATCCATAAACGCCTTTGCCTGCGAGTAAATCTCCATAATCTGGTCTTGGTCTTCTAACCGCGCTTTTCTGATTTCCATTTGATTCTCCATCTCTGCTTTTTTCGTTCCGCCTGCCCATCTGCTCTTCTCCGCTTTGGCAATCGGCTTCATCTGCCCAAGCCGGACAACACAGCCAACCGCTGCCGCGATTGCCGCTTTCGCCGTACTAAGATCCAGCCATTCCTCTCTGGTATGCGCACCGCCGCCTCGGAAAAATCCGGCGCACACAGCAGGAATTCCCATCGACAGCGGAATGTTGCAGTCCGTAGAAGCCTTTGCTTCTGCCGGAGCTGTTCCGACCGCAGATGCAATCTCTTCGGAACAGATCGCCGCCAGCTCCCGGATTGCATCTTCATCCACCCGCTCCGCGCACGGGCGCTCGCCGACTGCTTCACATGAAATTGATACCAGTTTTCCTGCCCCTGCCTGTCTCAGGCACTGCTCCAGATATGCCTTGCAGGTACGGATCTGCTCCGCTTCATCGGAACGATACTCAAACAGCATCTGTGCGTCCTGCGCAATGGTGTTGACTGAGGTTCCGCCGGCTATCAGGCCGACATTGTAGGTTGTATTTCCCTCTGTCCGGTACTCATACAGCCGATCGATCAGGCCTGCAAGCACATGAATTGCATTGGGGACTCCAAAGTCAGCAAAGGAATGTCCGCCCGGCGTTTTCGCGGCAATCCGGTAACGGACCGATCCGATACAGCCAGTATACAGGCGGTCGCGGTACAGGTCAAAGCCCAGCACCCGGTCCACACGCCCCTTCAGCTGCTCCATCGCGCTCCGGCAGCCTGCCAGATTTCCAAGCCCCTCTTCGCAGGTATCGGCAATCAGCCACAGACCTCCCTCTGTTTCCGGCTGCTCCTCATATAGATACTTTGCGGCAAGCAGAAGCAATACAACATTTGCTGTGTTGTCTCCGATTCCCGGACACCGCCAGATCGCCCCGTCTTCCTGCAGCTTCAGCGGAACGCTTTCTTCAAATACAATATCCATATGCGCCGTAACCATACGATTCTTTCTTCCTTCCTGAATCCGGTACGGAATCAGCAGGTTGCCTCCGTTCCCGGATTCGTGGGGAATCCCATACCGGTCCAGCCAGGACTCGCAGTACGCTTTTCTCCGCTCTTCATGACCGGACGGCGCCGGAATTGCCGCCAATTCCCTTAGTGTCTGCCGCAGCAGCTCTTCCTGCTCCTGTGCGTATTCATTCCAATCCTTCATATCAGCATCCCCCCACTTTCGTCAATCGAATATCCGCAATCCGGCATTGACACAAACATTCACAACAGATACCTCTGAGAAATACTGCTATAGTATATCACAGAAAGCATTCAGCCGCTACTATGATATTTTATAGAATTTTCACTGCGGCCTGTTTTCAATCTTTTCCTTTACAATTTTTCCTGCCTGCACTAAAATAGAAATGTTGCGGCAGCCGCATCCTATCACCGGTTCTGCTGCGGAAAGGGGACTTTATTTTGAATACTTCGTATGAGGAACGGCTGGGCAGCGCACCTATGCTGAAGCTGCTCATTCAGATGGCTCTGCCGTCGGTTGCCGCGCAGCTTGTAAACCTTTTATACAATATTGTTGACCGTATTTATATCGGGCATATTCCGCTGATTGGAACCGACGCGCTGGCCGGAGTCGGCATTACTGGCTCCATCATCATCCTGATTTCCGCCTTTTCTTCGATCGTCGGCGGAGGCGGCGCTCCGCTCGCAGCGATCGCGCTCGGCAGAAATGACCGGAAGCAGGCGGAAAAAATTCTTGGCAACGGATTTATCCTGTTGATTCTGTTTTCCATTCTGACGATGGGCGTTACCTATGCGTTCATGGATCCGATTCTCCGTGTAATCGGCGCGTCCGACAACACCATCGGCTACGCCAGAGATTATCTCTCCATCTACCTGATCGGAACTCTCTTTGTTGAGTTTGCAACCGGTCTGAATACCTTTATCAGCTGCCAGGGCCGACCGCAGACAGCTATGTGGGCGGTTCTGATCGGCGCGGTTCTGAACATCTTTCTGGACTGGCTTTTTGTCCAGGTACTTGATCTGGGCGTTGCCGGAGCGGCATGGGCAACCGTAATTTCCCAGTTTTTCAGCGCAGTATGGGTTCTCGCCTTCCTGTTTTCCCGCCGTGCCAGTCTGCGGCTGACCTTTGAAAATATGAAGCCGGATAAAGAAGTAATCCGCTCCACCTTTTCCCTTGGGATTTCGCCCTTTATTATGGGAAGCACGGAAAGTCTGATCGGCTTTGTCCTCAACGGCAGCCTGATGCGCTACGGCGATATTTATGTCAGCACACTGACGGTCATGCAGAGCGCGATGCAGATTACCAGTGTCCCGCTGACCGGCTTTGCCCAAGGATTTTCCCCGGTTATGAGCTACAATTACGGACACCGCAATCCGCAGCGTGTAAAAGAATGCTTCCGCATCTCACTGATTATTATGACCGGCTTCAATCTGATTCTGACGCTGTTTATGATACTTTTCCCCGGTCTGATTGCGTCTATCTTTACCGATGACCAGACACTGATTAACTCCGTCAGCCATATTATGCCGGTATTCCTTGCCGGAATGACCATATTCGGCCTACAGCGGACCTGCCAGAACTCATTTGTCGCGCTCGGTCAGGCAAAGATTTCCCTGTTTATCGCTCTGCTTAGAAAAGTGATTCTGCTGATCCCGTTAGCACTGATTCTTCCCTATATTTTCAACAGCGTCATGGGCGTTTACGCGGCAGAAGCAATCGCCGATGCAACGGCAGCAATTCTCTGCACTATTATCTTTGCTATGCGGTTCCCGAAAATCCTGAAATCGATGTCTTAA
The DNA here is from genome assembly GCA_905214365.1 of uncultured bacterium. GTDB lineage: Bacteria > Bacillota > Clostridia > Lachnospirales > Lachnospiraceae > Anthropogastromicrobium. The sequence goes on along the minus strand of CAJMMH010000018.1, from coordinate 14,375 downwards.
TTGATATACAGGTATTTCCTTCTTACCTCGGCGAAATGGCTGAAGGGCTGACCGCATCCAAAAACAAACGGCGGCAGAGCAGTCAACAGCCGCAGGCAGCAAGCAGTTCTTCCTTTGTCACGCGGCATACCGGCGCAAACGCTTCGGATGCCGCGTACTCTGTCAGCGCATGGTACATCCGGCGCACGGCCGGATTTTTTGCAAACACCGCATCGGTACAGGAAAAGTCAAATCCGCAGTATAAGACAGAAGCCTTGCCGCACTGTACCTCAAACAGCGGCGATCCCGGCGTGTTATCCACAAAGTTCGGAACCGTTTCCACCAATGGCTTTAGCCTGCCCGCAAATGGCCGGATATCCATTCCTTTGGAATGATCCAGCAGCTCTTTCCACTGAAAATCCGAATACTGTCTGGTCGGAAATCCATCAAACAGCGGATGCAGCGCATCGATCATCGCTCCACATGGATTCTGGGACGGAAAATGAACCGGTGACCAGAATACCGGAAGAAAGCTTCCAATAATCGGCTTTTTTACGCAGTCTGCCAGCATAAGAATCCGTCCGCCGCCGGCTTCTTGTGCCTGTTCTAGTGTCCGCTCCAGTTCTTCTCTGCTGCGCACAGCGGTTAGCGCCGGATTTTCTGCCGTTTCGCCAATCTCAGGCTCCGCCGGGTATACAAAAATCCGCCATTCATTCTGAGCGGTTCCAACCGCAAGCGTTACCCGGAGCATGGATGGCCTCCTTGTTTCCGATAGCTTTACCAGAACCTTTTTCTCCGTTGTTTTCGTCTCAAAAAGCAGCGCATCTTCATCCCAGATCTGCAGGACAAATTCCGGATGACTGATCCGTTCTTTTCCGTAATCGTACAAATCAAGTCCAAGCTCCATCGTTTCTCCGGCAAGATACATACGCTTTGCACAAAGCAGCGGAACGACCGGGCCGCAGAAATGCCGGAATTCTTCCCCGCTGATTACACCCTTGCTCTCAAAAAATATATCCAGAACGCCGACCAATGCTGTGCTCTGCCCGGTATAATCGCAGATCGAAAGCAGCTGAAATCCGCCGAAGTCCTTTGTCCGCATAGCCGCTTCGATATCTTCCTTATACAGCTTTACCGCCAGATCTCCCGATGCCTTCAGGTACTCACCTCTCCGGTCATACACGCCGCATTCCTTCATATGCTTCCGGATTGCGTCAAAATTAACGGGAAGCATGTTTCCGGTATACCGCTCTACAATATCAGTATCCGGGTAAAAGCAATACTGACCAACCTCAAAGGAAACGACCGGAACTGGAAGTGCCCTTACTGCATCGCTGTAATCCAGATCCGTTGTCAGCGCGGATTCCTCCTGCAGATGCTGCAGACGGACCGGACGCCCCGCCGCATCCTGCGCGCAGAAATAATCCTCGCACGGCAGATGATGATGGTCAAAATTGGAAGTCAGCGTATAAATCCGCCGCGGATCATATGCCTTTGTCTGAATCGTCAGCTGCTCCAGCAGTTCAAAATCTCCCAGATTTTCATTGCCGTTTGAAAACATCACAAAGCTTGGATGGTTTCCGTACTGTCTGGAAATCGTCACCGCCTCCTGCGGATAATACTGCGCATGAATGGGATCCTCGCCCAGCTCGACTGATACAACATCCCGATTCAGCCACAGCGGCATCTCAACCGACAGGTACACTCCTGCACGGTCTGCTGCCGCAAACGCCGCTTCCGGCGGACACCAGGCATGGAACCGGACATGATTCAGACCATATTCCTTTACTGCCGCAAACTCCTTTTCCCAGTGTGCCTCGTCCATCGGCGGATATCCGGTCATCGGATACTGCGCGCAATTAATCGTGCCGCGCAGAGCAATCTGCGTTCCATTCAGCAGCAGCTTTCTCCCCTCTGTGCAGATTTTCCGCATACCAAAGGAAACTGATTTCATGCTCATTGCGGATTCTGCATCCGTGATTCTTCCGTCTGCTTCTGCCAGCTTTTTTTCGCATTCCAGACTCAGTTCAACATCCAGACGGTACAAGGCAGGCGTAAATTCATCCCACAGAACCGGATCCGGGATCTGGTACTCCGCGTACTGAACCTGTGTCGAGGTAAGCAGCTGCAGCCTCTCCTCCTGTACGGGCAGCCTGGTTCCATCCGGCGCGGTCACGCACAGCGCAACCTTTACGGTTCTCCGTTCTTCCGGCCTGGAAATATCGCAGGCAGTCACAAGCTTTACCCGGATGCTGTCCTTCTGCGGATATACCTGAAGCTCCTTCAGATGGAGGACCTCTTCACACTGCAGCTCCATCCTGCCGATCACACCAATCCAGTACCCTTGCGTATCAATGCTGTAACCGCTGGCCATATCCCCAAAATTCAGCAGATTCCGGTTGTCTATCCTCAGTGTCAGCGTATGAATCCCCGCAGTTATCCCCTCCGGCAGACAATAGCAGTGCGGCGCGGACAGCTCAATGATCTGTCTGCCGATCTGAATGTCGTCCAGCCACAGCTCGGAAGCCAGATTGACACGCTCCAGAAAAACTGTCAGCTGCTTTCCGACAAACTCCGCCGGAACCGTAATCTCCCGCTGCAGCCACAGCGGCCCGATATACTCGTACCGCTCTCTCGGCGCTCTTGCCGCTTCCCTTGTCAGCGTCTCAAAATACTCCTGCTTCTTTCCAATCCGGTTCTCGCACGCCGATCCCGGCAGTTCAAATCCTTCGTTTTTCAGTTTTGTTTCAAACAGCCGTCTGCTCCGGCCGGTATCCTGTTCATCCGTTTCATAACGCCAGCTTCCGCTGATATCGATCTGCTTCATACGTCGCTTTCCTCCGTTGATTTTCTGTGTACTCCCGGAATTTCGCTGTTCCTGAATTTACGAGAATGTTACTGTTCACGCTGCGCTCAAACAGTAACGGATTTTTTCTTATTGTATCATGCCGCAATCCAATCCGGCAATTGCTTTCCCTGCCATTTCATTGCGAAAAATTGCGCATAGATTGCTATTTCACACTTTGTGCGCCTGAACGCAAATAAGCATTCTCATCACTTCGTATGCTGCACACGAAAATGAAAGAATGCTTATCTGCAAGATACGGCTGTTCGCCGTTTCCATTTTCAATTTAACTTCCAGTACGGTCATTCTCCCTTTTGAAGCTTTTTCATCCGTTTTTTCTGATTACGTTTTGCCGCCCACGGCAAATGACGCTTCAGAAACAGATATTTCTTTATCTTCTTGATCTCGCGCCGATAATACTCCGCCTTATCATTTTCCTCCAACTCTTCACTGCAGGACAGCATCATCTGGTAATCCCCAAGCATCGTTTCATCCGGTTCCGAACCGATCCTGCGGCGGATGTCCATCGAACGATCAGCAAACAGAAGTGCCTTTTTCGTCTTTCCAAGCTCCTGGCAATACTGCGCCAGACGGCTGCAGTTATCCGCTGTCAGCTCATTCTCAATGCCAAGCTGCTGCCGGATATCCGCCGCGCGCTCCTTATACTCCAGGCCAAGCAGAATATCGCCCGTATTCCAGTAGCAGGTTCCAAGATCATCGTAGGACTGTGCCGTTTTTTCATTGGTCTCGCCCAGATATTTCCTGCGGATTTCCAGTGCCTTTTCCCGGTAGGACAGTCCTTCTTCCACATCTGCATCCATGTAGCAGACGCCAACCCCATCATAAGAATCCGCCGTATGGACATCTTGCTCGCCAAGTACCTTCTTACGGATCAGAAGCGCGCGTTCCAGATAAATCAGTCCCTTCACAGACTTGCCCATCTCCCGGTACAGCATGCCAAGCTTTTCCAGCCATTCCGCCGCGCGTTCATCCTCCTCGCCATACATCGCATAGACCAGCTTCAGTGTCTTCTCCATCGTTTCCATCCAGGTCTTGCGGTCGCCCATCAGACAGTATACCGTTCCAAGATTTCCAAGCAGCGCCAGCATCCGGTCCGTCTTTTCTCCGAAACCATTCTTCTGCAGATCAATTGCCTGCTTCATATACGTCAGCGCTTTCTCATACTCTTCATTCTGCGTACAGCGGACTGCCAGTTCATTGTACTCCACCACGCGGGAATAAACATCGCTTAATGGATGATATCCGTCCTCCTGCGGACTGGCTGGTTCTGCGGCTGCTTTTGAAGCTGCTTCTGGTTCACCAGTTTCAATTTCATCTGCGCTTTCCGCTTCGCTGATTTCCGTTTGCACTGCTTCTGCTATTTCTTCGGATTCCATTGCTTCCACCGCGGCCTCTGCTTTCATTGTTTCTGCCGGTTCTCCAACTGCCGCTGCGTCTTCCGATTCCATTGGTTCTGCCAGTTTTTCCGCCTCCGCCGCTTCTGCTGCAGCCTCCGCTTCTGCTGCTTCTGGCGCTGCTGCCGCTTCCACCGTTTCTGCTGCTTCTTCGACTTCCGCTGCTCTTGCTGCTGTTTCTATTTCTGTTGTTTTCGCTCGTTCTTCACTTTCCGCTGTTTCTGCCGCAGTTTCCACTTCCGCAGTTTCCACTTCCACCGTTTCTATTGTTCCTTCGGTTTCCTCCGCTTTTATTGTTGTCTCTTCGGTGTCAGTCTCCGCATCCGAAGCTTCATTTTCTTCTTTTCCGTTTTCCACCGCTGCCGCAGCTTCATCCTGAGACAGGATTTCCTCTGCCTGCCTGTCATTCCGTTTTCTCCAGCTTCGCTTCATCGCAATTCCTCCTGTCCCCGGCACAACAGCCAGTTCACTTCCATTATTTTCCGCATATCGGAATGTTTGTCTGCGTTCAGTATACCCGATTTGGATTGCCGGTTCAATAACAATGCCTTTGTGTTAATAGAAAATTCACGATTTGCGCTTTTCTTTTCTTGTTCTTTTTGCTATGATAAAGAGCAAAGCGACAGCGCTGCGTTTGATCTGCACGGCAGAATTCACGGCAGCAAACAGCAAAATCAATCATGAAAGAAGGGATTTTTACTATGGCTTCATCTGCTTACCATCAGAAAAAAATTGCGGTTATTAATGATCTTTCCGGATTCGGGCGCTGCTCGCTGACCGTTGCTATTCCAGTGATTTCCTCTATGAAAATCCAGTGCTGCCCGGTTCCGACCTCAATTCTGTCCAGCCATACAGGATATCCTCATTATTTCTTTCACGATTGCACAAATCTGTTGGAGCCATATCTGGAATCGTGGAAGGCGCTTGACCTGCGCTTCGATGCCATCAGCAGCGGATTTCTTGGCTCCGCAGAACAGATCCGGATTGTACGCCGGATGTTTGAACGGTTCTGCACGCCGGAAACAATACGCATTGTTGATCCGGTTATGGGCGATAATGGCCGTACTTACGTTACCTGTACGCCGGATCTGTGCGCAGAAATGAAGCAGCTTGCCGCTTACGCGGATATCCTGACTCCTAACCTGACCGAAGCCTGCATCCTCACCGGCATCCCCTGGCACGATGGTAAATGGACCATGAAAGAGCTTTTACAGCTCAGCAGACAGCTTGCGGACGCCGGAGCAAAGAAAATCGTAATCACCGGGATTCCGCAGGGTGATTTTATTGCAAATTTCTGGTATGAATCCGAAGGCGGACAGTCCGGAATCTGCCGCACTCACAAAATCGGTGCTTCCTTTTCCGGCACCGGCGATATGTTTGCCGCTATTATTTCCGCAGAAGCAGTAAACGGAGCCGCATTCCACGACTCCGTCTATAAGGCCTCTCATTTTATTAAAAAATGTATCGCTCATACCATCGCGCTCGGCGCTCCGAAACAGGATGGCGTCTGCTTTGAGGATTTGCTGCATATGCTGTAAACGGAGCTGCGTTCCGCAGCTCCGTCCACAATATTTCTAATTAATTCAATTCCGAAATCAGCCGGAAGGATTTTAGGCTTGCTGCCCTGAGTCCCGCGTACCGCAGCCAGATTTCCTGTACGCCGTCCGGTATTTTTACTTCCGCCTCATAGGTTTTCCATTCGTTGCTCTTTTTTACCGGAATGCTTCCGCATACGTCTCCGTCCCATGCAGTCAGTACCTCGATCCAAGCTCCCGGAGCCGCGCCGCGCACGGTAACCGCGATGCGTATGATTCCATGGCAGTCAAAATACTTGAAGCCTGCAATTGCGCCATCACGCATGTTGGCAATGTATCCCGGTTCCTCGTCTCCGTCGCGGCCATCCTGCATGATCTTCGGGAAACGGCAGTCCATCCATTCTCCCGGCTTCGCCGTATACGCTTCTTCGTCTCTGCAGAATAAACTGCACGCAATGTATGCCGGGTACTCTCCACATCCCGGAAGCGGGCCGTTATTCGGGCCGCAGGAAGTCATCCGCACCTGCGGAATCCTGCCGTCCTTTTCAATCCGGATCGGCTCGATGCATCCCTGTCTTGAATAGTTGGTTCCGTTGGTATGGCGGTGATAAAATACATACCACTGTCCCTCAATCTCGATGATGCTTCCATGATTGTTTCCGCCGTAATAAGTCGGCATCTGCGCCGGTTTACCTTCAGAAATTCCGATATCATTGTTGCTGACAATGGTTCCGCCGAATACAAAACCGCGCGTCGGTTCCTTACTGGTCGCGTAGCAGAGCTCATGGCACAGGATAGACGAATACACAAAGTAATAGGTATCCTTTATCTTGCGGATAGAAGACGCTTCAAAAAACTCATGTCCCTCATAACCGGTTCCGGCGCTGTAAGAACCGCTCGGTACAATAAAGCGGGGCGCTTCCTTCACCGTAATCATATCCGACTCCAGTACGATTGCCTGCGCGCCATTTCTGCTCTTATTATTTCTGGGGCTGAAACCACTGTACAGATATACGTTTTCTCCCTCAACCAGAATACCCGGATCAAACTGCGGCTGATCGCCCTCCTTCTGACCAAGATACGTGCCATCCGGATAGTGTACTGTACCATAATATACATACGGTCCAACCGGACTGTCGCTGACCGCAACTGACATGATGCTGAGCTGATCCAGCACATAGTACAGATAATAACGACCGTCCGGTCCCTTCGCCACATCCGGCGCGTACAGGCACATCTCGCCGTTCCGGTTCATCGGATCATCCGTTTTTCGGTAAATCACACCCTCATAGCGCCAGTCCGCCAGATCATCCTTTGGCGCTGACCAGCAGACATAGTCATTCAGGCAGAACGCGTATCCGTTCCACCGGTCATGCGATCCGTAGACATATACGCGGTCGCCAAATACATACGGTTCCCCGTCCGGAACATATTCCCAGGACGGCAGATACGGATTTACCCCGTTTTTCTTCATATTCCTCTTCCTTCCCGCTTTTCTTTATACATTTTTATAGGCTCCCGAAATCTCGTTGTGCCTGACATTACTTCTGCAGCTTCCGTCCGCTTAATACCGGCTCGCTGGTCAGATTGATGCCAAGTTTCCGGAAGGTACGGATATCGACCTGAGAAAGCATTACTGATGTATGAACCTGACAGCCGCGAAGCTTCGGCAGCTGCTCCATCGCGCGCTTTGCCTGCGGGTCGGATACGGCTGCAACTGCCAAAGCAACCAGCACCTCATCTGTGTGCAGACGCGGATTGTGTCCGCCCAGATAGTGTACCTTCAGCTCCTGGATCGGCGCGATCAGCTCCGAACGGATCAGGCGCACATCATGGTCAATACCTGCCAGATACTTAATTGCGTTGAACAGAAGCGCTGCGCTTGCGCCAAGGAAATCAGAAGTCTTGGACGTAATGATGGTTCCGTCCTGCAGCTCGATCGCCGCTGCCGGAAGTCCAGTTTCCTGCGCGCGCCGCTTTGCCGCTACTGTAACCCGGCGGTCATCAGTTGTAATCCGTGCCTGCTTCATTAGAAGCTCCAGCTTGTACAGCTCATTCTCTGAGCATTCTTCTCTTGCCGCGCGGTTGGACGCCTCATAAAAACGGCGGATAATCTCCTGTCTGGACGCTTCACAGCATACCTCGTCATCCACGATGCAGTAGCCTGCCATGTTGACGCCCATATCGGTCGGAGACTTATAATATGTGTTTGCTCCATAAATCGCTTCAAAAATCGCGTTCAGAACCGGGAAAATCTCAATATCACGGTTATAGTTTACCGCTGTCTTTCCATACGCTTCCAGATGGAACGGATCGATCATGTTGACGTCATTCAGGTCAGCAGTTGCTGCCTCATACGCCAGATTAACCGGATGCTTTAACGGCAGATTCCAGATCGGAAACGTCTCGAACTTCGCGTAACCGGCATGAACGCCGCGGAGATTCTCATGGTACAGCTGAGACAGACAGGTTGCCATCTTTCCGCTTCCCGGGCCTGGAGCCGTTACTACAACCAACGGGCGGCTGGTCTCAATATAGTCGTTGCGGCCGAAGCCATCCGGACTGATAATCAGCGGAATGTTGGACGGATATCCTTCAATCACATAATGGAGGGCAACACGGATTCCGCGCTTTTCCAGCTTATTTTTAAACTGCTCCGCGCCCGGCTGTCCCGCGTACCTGGTAATGACAACGCTTCCGACATACAGGCCCTTGTCTTCATATGCCGCAATCAGACGCATCACGTCCACATCGTAGGTGATTCCGAGATCACTGCGGATCTTATTCTTTTCAATATCCTCCGCACTAATAACAATCACAATCTCCGCAACATCCGCAAGCTGAAGAAGCAGCTGCAGCTTACTGTCCGGCTGGAATCCCGGCAGCACGCGGGACGCATGATAGTCGTCAAACAGCTTGCCGCCGAACTCCAGGTACAGCTTGTCCCCGAAATGGCTGATTCTCTCCTTAATGTGCTCCGACTGAATCCTCAGATACTTTTCATTATCAAATCCGATTTTCATTTCCGTTTCCGATTCCTCTCTCTTGTCTGCCTGGTCATCCCTGACCCTCTCCTGTTTTAGAGCGTGTTTGAAAAATCATTCCCGCAATCTGCACGCCTCAATTTGCGGTATCTTTGACCCGCTCCGGCCCGCAGCCGTCGCCATAAATCTGCTTTATCATACCATATCCGTCAGTCCGGCGCAATGGACAATGTTTATTCGTCAGAAAAAAAGGAAAATTCGCATAATCCTTTCGCTCTTGACCCTTTCTTCAAAAACGAGTATAGTTAATGCGATATTATAGCATTCTGTGCTTGTGCGCAAAAGGAGGAAAACGCTATGATCTATCACCAGGCAAAGGATCCGGATTCCTATCAGAGAATTTTCTATAACCAGATCGGTTTAAAACGCCGCAGCGCCCCTCCGCCTCAAAATGACTGGTATCACGAAAAAATCGGCTCGATCTATACGTACGGAACCATGGACACCATCCAGTTTGGCATTGGCGATTACACAATTCCAGAGGATTTTCTTGCTGAATTTCAATATGATACAGAATATCTGCACGCCGGGATTATTTATGAAGGGATCACGTATTCTCTTGTCGAAAACCGCATGGAAAAATCAGCGGTACCGTCATCCTTTCTCGCCATTGAGCAGGCATGCGGCGGCATTAACTGCTGGCGGCACGGACAACACTTCAAGGGTGTTGAAATTTCAATCGAAATGGAATACTTAAAGCATACCATCTTCCCGTACCTTGGTATTTCTGAAGATTCTCTGAATTTTCTCACCAAAAATGTCCGTCATACCCAACTTCCTCATGACCTGTCTGATATGATTATTCAGATTCAAAAGCTGTTGGAGAATCGTTCTATGACGCCTGAGCTTTTACTGGCTCTTGGTACCGCTTTTACTGCTCTTTTGGTTCGCCCTGACTGCAGACAGCTTTTCTTCACCGGCGCTGATATCATGTCTGAACGTATCCTTGTAGGAAACCGTTCCATCCGCATTCTTCCTGATGATTATAAAAAAATCGTTGCCGCCCATGACCTTCTGCACGATAAAGCCGATTCTTTTGTCACGATCTATGCGCTCAGTCAGACCCTTGGAATCGGCGAACAGAAGTTAAAAGCTGGATTTCAGCAGCTCTACCAGCAGACAATCTGGGACTACGCCAATCAGGTACGCATGACAAAAGCTGCATCTCTACTGCGGCATACTGATAAAACCATTGACGAAATTGCCCGGCTGACTGGCTATCAAAGTCCTGCGGCCTTTCGCACAATGTTTAAAAAATGGAGCCAAACCACCCCAAGGAAGTTTCGCTCCTACTTTTCAGGCACAGACTGACTGTCTGTCCTTAACCTGACTGTGATAACGGCCCTCTGGTACGATCAATGGCGTACCAGAGACCGGATCTTGTATGATCTGACAATTCAATCCATAAATTTCTTTCATCAGTTCGCGTGAAATCACCTTGGACGGGCTTCCCTGCGCGATAAGTCTGCCTTTGCTCATGGCAAAAATATGATCGGCATAGCGTGCCGAGAGGTTAATATCATGCAAAACCATTAAAATAGTCGTTCCGCGCTTTCTGTTTAATTCCATCAGAAGATCCAGTATCTCAACCTGATATGCGATATCCAGATAGGTAGTCGGTTCATCCAGCAGCAAAATATCTGTCTGCTGCGCAAGCGCAAGCGCAATCCATACTCTCTGACGCTGCCCGCCTGAAAGCTCATCCACGCAGCGATCCGCAAGCTCTGTAATTCCCATCATCTCAAGAGCCTCTTCCACTGCCGCAAAATCCTCCTTCTGAAGTCCGCCTAAAAGCTTCCGGTACGGGAAACGTCCTCTTGCGACCAGATCGGTTACGCGAATGCCCTCAGGCACAATCGGCGACTGCGGCAAAAGTCCCAGCGTCTGCGCCATCTGCTTTGATGGTATCGAAAAAATGCTCTTCCCGTCCAAACGAATACTTCCCTGCTCCGGTCTTAAAAGCTTCGCAAATGTTTTTAGCAATGTAGACTTTCCGCATCCGTTCGCGCCGAGAATTACGCTGATCTTATTCTGAGGAATTGTTATACTAACATCAGAAACAATTGTCTTTCCATCATAGCCTGCTGACAACGCCTCCGTTGAAAGCTCAATTTTCTTCTCATCCATACATATTTACCTCACACGCTTTCACTCTTTTTATTCATACGAAGCAGTAAAAAAATCAGATACGGAGCCCCCAAAATACCAGTTACCACGCCAACCGGATAACGGGATGGCAGCGCGAACTGACCGATCAGATCCGATGCCAGCACAAGGACGCTTCCTATTAGCGCCGATGGCAGCATATTTGTCCTGCCGCCTCCGCACAGTCTCGCCGCAATCGGTCCCGCTAAAAATGCCACTGACGCGATCGGTCCGGTTACCGACGTTGCAAACGCAATGAGAAGAAGTGAAAGCAAAATCAGTGCCAGCCGCACCTGTTTGGATTTTACTCCCAACGTAACCGCATGACTCTCACCCATCTGAAGCATTTCGAGCTGGCGATCCAGCAAAAAGATCGCTCCGCCAGCCACGACAACAACCGCGGCCAGCCGCGGCACATTTTCCAGCTTGACGCCATTCAGACTGCCGGAAAGCCAACGCAGCGCATTTGCCACGTCATATTCGGATGCCTTAAGCAGCATCCATGAGATAACCGCATTCAGAAAAGCCTGCATTCCTATTCCTGTTAAAATAAGGCGCGCATTAGAGAAACCGCCTCCCTGCGCCAGTATATAAATCAGACAGGAAACAAGAAGTCCGGATGCCACTGCCATAAGAGAAACCACATTTCCAGGAAGCTTTAAAACCAGGATACCGAATACCGCGGCCACGCTCGCGCCGGATGTCACACCGATGATATCCGGACTGGCAAGCGGATTTCCCAAAAGCTGCTGAAATGTATTTCCCGCCACGCCGAATGCAAATCCCGCCAGTATTGCTGCCAGCATTCTAGGAAAACGAAGCGTCTTTACCGTAAATACCGCGCTTCCTTCCACTTCATTTAGCGCTTCCCACACTTCTTTCGGACTATAGATTGTATTTCCATAAAGCATCATAAACCCGGAAAGCGCCAACACGATAAAAAGCAATATTGTGGATACCGTATTTCCTCTTCTTCTGCGTCTGCGGTAACCAGCCTCCACAGATACCGCGTCTGCAGGTCTGTGTAAAAATGACTTCGTTTTCACAGGGACTTCACCTTTGCCTTTCTGATGATAAAAATAAACACAGGAGCTCCGATCAGCGCGGTAACGATTCCTGACTCCAACTCGCCCGGACTTCCAAGGATACGCCCTATCGTATCCGCAAATAATAAAAGGCTTGCGCCGCCGACCGCAGACATCGGCAGAATCTTTTTCATGTCCGGACCAAGCGCCATCCGAAACAGATGCGGAACCATCAGACCGACAAAGCTGATCGGCCCTGCCAGCGCCGTAGTCGAAGCACATAAAAGCACGCCAGCCAGCGATGCCAGCGCTCTCGTCAGCGGCACATTCAGTCCAAGCGATGTGGCTGCCTCATCTCCAAGCGCAAGCGTATTCAGCGGCGATGCCATACATACGCTCATCACAAATCCAACTGCGAAATATGGACACAGCAGGCGGATATCTGACCAGCTTGCGCCGCCGACACTGCCGGTCTGCCAGAAACGAAACTGATCCATTACCTGATTATTCGGAAGCATAACTGTATTTACAAGTGACTGCAGCGCTGTACCCGCTGCCGCGCCCGCGAGCGCCAGTTTAATTGGCGTAGCGCCATTTCCTCCAATAGAAGCCAGCCCATATACCAGAACAGCTGTTAATGCCGCGCCCGCAAAAGCCAACACAATATATTGATTTCCCTTACTAATATGGAAAAAAGCCATTCCGCATACAACAAATAGAGACGCGCCTGTATTTACGCCGAGAATACTCGGATCTGCAATAGGATTTCTTGTCACAGCCTGCATCAGCGCGCCTGACACGCCAAGCGACGCGCCGGCAATGATACCAAATACAGTTCTTGGAATCCTCGCCTGCACGACATTACTTTCAAATGTATCCTCTCCCAGTCTGAAAAGACTTTTTATAACAGCGGGAAAGCCCACGGATTTTGCTCCGCAGGCTATCGATGCCAGTACACAAAATAACAGCAGAAAAATAGAAGCAGCTGCTGTTAACAGGAACCGTCTGTCTCTCATTGGATATTCTCCGCAGCAGCCGCAAACATTTCCAGATACTCGTCAATTTCATAAGGAATGGAAAGAATGGACGGCGTCGAGGATGCCGCAAGCGCGGATGTGCTGTCAAGCACCGCAATTGCTCCATTTTTGATCGCCGGAATCTGACTCATCAGCTTATCCTCCTGCAGCGTCTTTACCAGATCCTCATCGCCATAGACAACCATCATCTCAATATCATCCAGCTGATCGGCATTCTCACGGCTGACAGTGATGCTGAAATCATTTGTCTCCCCTGCAAGCTTCTGTACGCTCTCCGGAAGACTGAAGCCCAGATCCAACAGGTACGCCGCTCTCGGATCTGTCGGAAGATATACATAAAATGTGCTGAAATCATCTGCGCTGATCCAGCAGAACGCAGTCGGGATCCCCTCAAGCTGCGGATACTTTTCCAGTTTTTCCTCAATCAGGTCTTCTACTTCCTTGACCTTCTTCTCGCCTTCTGCCTTCATTCCCATGCCTTCGGCATTCTCAATTGTCTGCTCTCTCCAGCTTGTCTGCCACGGATTCTCCTTATAAGGAATAACCGGAGCGATCTGGCTTAACGTTTCATAATCTTCCTGTGTCATTCCGGAATACGCAGCAAGAATAACATCCGGATTGCAGTCACTGATCTGCTCAAAATCTAATCCGTCCACGTCATCAAATACAACTGGATCTTCTACTCCAAGATCAGCAAACGCCTCATCCGTCCACAAATGCAGGCTATGCTCTGTTACCAGTCCATAGTTTGCTGCCGACACGCCGACCGGAGCGATGCCAAGCGCCAGTGGCGTATCCTGATTTCCCCATCCAACGGTCGCAATGCGCTCCGGCTTGCTCTCAATGACAGTTTCTCCAAATGCATGCTCAATGACAATCGGATACGTTACCTCTTCCGATGTTTCTTCCTCAGACTCTTCTTCTGATTCTGCCGTACTGCTGTCAGCCTCTGTTGTCTCCTTCGCTCCCTTCGCATAGGAAACGCCTGCCTGCGCAAATACACTCATAGCGGAAACCGCAGTAAAAAGTGTACCAAGAAAAAATGCTTTCTTCATTCTCATAATCTTCCTCCATGTATGATTTTGAACTACAATCAGTTCCTAATTAGTTATTACTAACTTTCGGTAGGAGTATATCATGGAGTTCAAAGTGCGTCAATGCAGGCACCGTAAAAGAAAGCTTTTCACCGGATTCAGTCGCTTTTAGTTTTAACAAATCAAGGAAGTCCCCACCCACTGCTTCAATTGCAAAGAGCAATAAGCAGTAGGTGGGGACTTGCTTGTATCAGGAGAGGGACAAGCCCCTCCTGATAAACTGCGAAGCAGTTATTTGGTTATGAGCAAGTAGCGA
>CAJMMH010000017.1 GCA_905214365.1 uncultured bacterium | reverse complement strand
ATAATCAGGAAAAGAACGAAAGCCTGAATAAAGAAATTAATCAGACCGGAAATGAACTGACCGTACGGGAAAACCGCGCCAAGAACGGTAAAGTTCAGGTTGTCAAACTGCGTGCCGCCGGTAAACAGGCTTAACAGCGGAGTGATCAGGCAATCGTTCAGTTGGGTGATCAGGCCGCTGAACGCAGACCCCATAATTAAGCCGACAGCCATGTCGATCATGCTGCCTTTGAGCGCAAATTCCTTGAACATAGTAACTCCCTCTTGTCCTTATTATGTACTTCCGGACCCGCTTCCGCATCTGCCGTCCGCGCCGGAACCTTGCCATTATTATAGAAGAAAACAGGGGAAAATGCAAGTATCTGCCGGAAAAAGAGCAGCGATGAACAGCAACAAGAAAAAAAGCCAGACAAGAAAGGGAAGCCGTTTACAGACTTGCAAATTCATGGTATGATGATAACCGGAGCGTTCAGACACGCTTTGCCGTCAGGCAGGTTCGCGGACGGGAAGCAGGATATTCTGTAAATTGGGGAAGGATATCCGGAAAGCAAAAAACAGAAACAGGAAATGTGAGGGCAGACAGAGATGACAGTATATGAAGCAATTGCCGCACTGGCAGAATATGGAATTAAGACAGGACTGATTCCGAAGGAGGAGCGGATCTATACCATCAATCAGGTACTGGAAGCAATGGAGCTGGATGATTACGATGAGCCGGAGACCGTACCGGAGGCAAAACTGGAAGAGATTTTAAATACGCTTCTTGACGATGCGTGCGAAAGAGGGCTGATTGAAAACAGCGTGGTTTACCGGGATTTGTTTGATACGAAGCTGATGAACTGCCTGATGCCGCGTCCGGCGCAGGTACAGAAGGAGTTCTGGGAGCGCTACAAGGAGTCTCCGCAGCAGGCAACTGACTATTTTTATAAATTAAGTCAGGATTCCAACTATATTCGTAGATATCGTGTCTGCCGGGATGTGAAGTGGGTAACGCCGACGCAGTACGGTGATCTGGATATCACAATCAATCTGTCCAAGCCGGAAAAGGATCCGAAAGCGATTGCGGCGGCAAGAACAATGAAGCAGAGCGGATATCCGAAGTGCCTGCTCTGCAGGGAAAACGAGGGCTATGCAGGCTGTGTCAATCATCCGGCAAGACAGAATCACCGCATCATTCCGTTGACGATCAACGACTGCCAGTGGGGATTCCAGTATTCTCCGTACGTATATTACAATGAACACTGTATTGTATTCTGCGGCCAGCATACACCGATGAAAATCGAAAGAAATACATTCGTAAAGCTGTTTGATTTTGTCAGTCAGTTCCCGCATTATTTCCTTGGCTCCAACGCGGATCTTCCAATTGTCGGCGGATCGATTCTGACGCATGATCATTTCCAGGGCGGACATTATGAGTTTGCGATGGCAAAGGCGGAGATTGAAACGCCGGTAACGATCAAAGGCTTTGAAGACGCAGAGGCAGGAATTGTCCGCTGGCCGATGTCGGTGCTGCGGATCCTTCATGCCGACCGGGAGAAGCTGACAGAGCTTGCCGACCGGATTCTAAAGGCGTGGAGAAGCTATACGGATGAGAAGTGCTTCGTTTTTGCTGAGACAGACGGAGAGCCGCACAATACGATTACGCCGATTGCGAGAATGCACGACGGGAAGTTTGAACTGGATCTGGTTCTGCGCAATAACATTACAACCAAAGAGCATCCGCTTGGCGTATTCCATCCGCATGAAGCGCTTCACCATATCAAGAAGGAAAATATTGGATTGATTGAGGTTATGGGACTGGCAGTTCTTCCGTCCCGTCTGAAAGGTGAGCTGGCAGAACTTCGGGAAGCGATTCTGAATGGAACCGATCTGGAGAGCAGCGAAACGCTTGCCAAGCATGCGGACTGGGCGCGCGGTTTCCTGAAGAAGTATGAAACGGTGAACGAAGAAACGATCGATCAGATTCTCAAAGATGAGGTGGGACATGTTTTTGCGCAGGTGCTTGAGGACGCCGGCGTATATAAGAGAACGGAAGAAGGAAAAGAAGGCTTCCTTCGCTTTATCCGTTCGATTGATTAAAGAAAAAGGATATATATTAATGAAAAAAAGGCGAAAGCTGATTTCTATATTGCTTTTATCCCTTTCTGCGGCAGGCTGCTCCAATGCGGCGGCAGACAGCTGCAGGCAGGGGATCGAGGCGTATCAGTCTGGAAATTACACAAAAGCAATCGGACTGTTCGGGCAGGCAATTACGCAGGATGGTACGAAAGCAGAGTATTATAATAAGAAAGGGATGGCACAGTGCGCGGCAACGGATTACAGCGGCGCGCTGTCCTCGTTTGAGAGGGCTCTTTCTGTGGATGCAGCTTCGGCGGAAGCGTACCGCGGGATGGGGCTGGTATATCGGAAGCAGGGCGCATACGATCAGGCGATCGAACAGTTTGATCAGGCGTTATCCTGCATTGAAAAAGAAACAGACGATCTTCGGCTGGATATTCTTGCATACCGGGCAGAGGCAAAGAGCATTCTTGGAGATGCCGACGGCGCAATTGAGGATTATCAGGAGCTTCTGGAGCAGAATTACTGTCCGGAAGAAACGTACCGGCTGCTCGGCGATCAGTATGCAAAGCAAAAGGACGTTGCAAAGGCATTGATCACATATCAGAATGTCATTAATCTGGATTATAAAAATCTGAGTCATTATCTCCAGATTGCAAAAATGCTTGGAACCTGCGGATTTTCCGAAGAGAAGCAGATGGTATTGGAAACGGCGCTGACCGTGGAAGCGGAAAACGGAACGATGCATTATGAACGCGGACAGATCGAGCTAGAGCTCGGCGATCAGAAAGCGGCGTTTTCTGAGTTTGAGCAGGCGTATAATATGGGCTGCCAGGAAGCGGGCTATTATCTTGGATACTGTTATGAACTGTGGGAACAATATTCCGAAGCAGAGCTTCTGTACCAGAAGCAGCTGACAGTATCTCCGGATGACGCGGGAATCTACAATCAGCTGGCAATCTGCAAGATGAAGCAGGAGCAGTATTCAGAAGCTCTGGTATTTCTGAAGCGGGGAATCAGCTGCGCGGACAGGGACAATCTTGGCGATCTGCTGTGGAATAAAGCGGTCTGTTATGAGAAGCTGCATCAGTTCAGCGGGGCAATTGAGGCAATGGAACAGTACGTGGAGCAGTATCCGGACAGCAAAAGCGGGATCCAGGAACTGGCATATTTAAAGAGTCGGTGATATTGTCGCGGCAGAAATTACGCTGTTGTTTGAGTACAGCGCGAATAGTGATATGGCTGTTATGGGAAAGAAAGACGGGCGCTGCAGGCCTTGGAAGCAGAAAAATGGCATGAGTATAGAAAAAGCATGATAAAAAGCAGGAAAAGAAAGGCGGAAATAGAATGATAGAAACACAGCAGAAGAAGGAGCGGCTGATTCTGGTCGGCGTGAACACCGGAAACGAGCAGGCAGCCCGCGATTCTCTGGAGGAGCTTGGACTGCTGGTAAGAACGGCTGGAGCAGAGCCGTTGGATCAGGTCGTACAGAATCTGGAGCATCCCAATCCGGCGACCTATGTAGGAAGCGGCAAGCTGGATGAAATCCGGATTCTGATCAATTCCTGCGATGCGGATGGAATTGTATGCGATGACGAATTAACGCCGGCACAGCTGAAAAATCTGGAACAGGAGCTGGATACAACGGTTCTTGACCGGACGATGGTAATTCTTGATATTTTTGCGGCACGGGCAAAGAGCAGTGAAGGAAAGATTCAGGTTGAGTTGGCGCAGCTGCGTTACCGGGCAATCCGCCTGGTCGGCATGCGCAATTCACTGTCCAGACTGGGAGGCGGAATCGGTACCAGAGGACCGGGAGAGAAAAAACTGGAGGTTGACCGCCGCCTGATCCATCAGCGGATCGGACAGCTGAAGCAGGAGCTTGAACAGGTAAAGAAGCACCGTGAAGTAACAAGGCAGCAGAGAAGCAGAAGCCATGTGCCGGTTGCCGCGATTGTCGGTTATACCAATGCTGGAAAATCCACTCTGCTGAACCGGCTGACCGGAGCTGATGTGCTGGCAGAGGATAAATTGTTTGCAACACTGGATCCGACCACGCGTCTGCTGCAGCTGGAGCGTGACGAGTCCATTCTGCTGACTGATACGGTTGGTTTTGTCAGCAAGCTGCCGCATCATCTGATTGACGCGTTCCGGAGTACATTAGAAGAGGCAAAGTATGCCGATCTGATCCTTCATGTCGTGGACGCGTCCAATCCGATGCGCGATATGCAGATGCATGTTGTGTATGATACGCTGAGGGAGCTTGGCGTAGAGGGAAAGCCGGTCTTTACGCTGATGAATAAGCAGGATGCGGTAACGGAAACTGATATTATTTTCCGGGATTTTCAGGCAGACCGTATCATTGGCATATCCGCAAAAACCGGTGCCGGACTGGAAGAACTGAAGCAGGCGCTTTCTGAGTTCCTGCGGGAAAATAAAGCGTGGATCTGCAAGCTTGTGCCGTATGACAAGGCAGGACGAATCCAGGATATCCGGAAGCTTGGCCAGGTGTCAAAGGAGGAGTATCGGGAGGACGGAATCCTCGTTGAGGGGTATTTGCCGCGCGAGTTTGTCGGCCGCATCGCGGACTTGCCGGACGCGGAGGAGTAAGAGCACTCAAAAAAATAAGAAAACTGCAGAATCATTGATATGCTTCCTTCTGGGAAGACGATGATTCTGCGGTTTTCTTGTTAAAGTGGATCATTCGTGCGCGTTGCAGCACAAATCAGTGCACATGAAGATAAGAAAATAAAAGCGCCGGATTGTCGTTTACAATCAGCCTGTCCGGAAATCCAAGCTCCTGCATCAGTGCGTGCGCGTACTGATCTTCTCCGATGTGAGCAATGCCGTGGCTGTCGCTGCCGATGATAACGGGGATTTCCTGCTCCATGCAGAGGGAGAGGATAGCATGGTCAATCGGCCGGCAGTCTCCGCGGTAGCCGTCTGGGGAAAGGGATGAATTGTTGATTTCAAGGAGTGTATGATACTGCTTTGCAGCCGAAACCAGATCCGGAACCAGAATCGGAAAATGCGTATCGTCCGGGTGTCCGATGATGGAGATCAGCGGAGATTTCATGGCATTGATATACGCCTGGGTATGTTCGGCTGCGGAAGCTGCCGGAAACAGCGGCGAATGGAGGCTGGCAATTGCGTAGTCGAGCGACGATAGAATGGAATCATCAAGATCGACGCTGCCGGAAACAGAACGGATATTCAGCTCCGCGCCATATAGGAGACGCACGCCAAACCGGCTCCGTTCCGCGTGAGAAAGGCTGCGGAAATAGGATGCGTGAGCAGCGCCGATCATTGCCGGAGCGTGGTCGCTGATGCCTAGAACGGTCATATGCCGTCTGGAAGCTTCCTTTGCCAGGTCAGTAATCGTATCGCTGCTTCCGTGACCGCTGGCAATGGTATGGGTATGAAGATCAATTGTCATAAGTACCTCACTGTACCGGAACCGGGCAGCAACAGAGAGATAAGGCTGCGGGAGAGCCGGATAAAATATGTCTAGGGCTTCTACAACTTCAGTATGCATGGAAACCAAGGAAATGTCAAGAGATAAGACAGAAAGAAACGGAAAAACAACTATAAAACCACATAAAGCAACAAAAAATTAACAAAAATCGAGAAACAAATGTTGATTCATGTTGACATGAAAAAAGAAGTATAGTATGATAAGCTTATCAGTATATGCAGAGAAACGGTCAGAAAGACCTGCTGCATTGGAAAGGAGAAAGAGTGAAAAAGTACAACAATTCCAAAGTGGACCGTTCACCGAGGATCCAGCAGCTGATTGATCATCTGTATGAGAAAATGCCGGTGATTGAGTCAGCCCGCGCGGTTCTGGTAACAGAGTCTTACCGTCAGACGGAAGGCGAGTCGATTTATGCCCGCCGGTCCAAGGCGTTTGAACATATCCTTGACGGGCTTCCGATTGTGATCCGACCGCTGGAGCTGATTGTCGGAAGTACGACAATTGCGCCGAGAGGATGTCAGACATATCCGGAGTATTCCTATCAATGGCTGGATGATGAGCTTGATACCGTGGCGGAAAGAAGTGCTGATCCGTTCTATATTTCAGAAGAAGATAAGAAAAACCTCCGGGAGGTTCATACATACTGGAAGGGCAAAACCAACTTTGATCTTGCAACATCTTATATGGCTCCGGAAGCGCTGACTGCGATGGCACACGGCGTATTTACGACCGGAAACTACTATTATAATGGAATCGGTCATGTGACGGTTCAGTATGATAAGGTCATGGCAATCGGTTTTGAGGGAATCATCGCTCAGACACAGGAGTATCTGGATAAGCTGAAGGTATCGGATGCCGATTATGCCCGTAAGAATCAGTTTTATCTTGCGATTATCCGCAGCTGCCGTGCAGTTATCCGTTATGCGCAGCGCTACAGCGAGCTGGCAAAAAAGGAAGCGGCTTCCTGCACCGATGAGACCAGAAGAAAGGAACTTCTGCAGATCGCGGAAAACTGTGCCCATGTTCCGGCAAAGGGCGCGCGTACTTTCTGGGAGGCATGCCAGACATTCTGGTTCATTCAGCAGCTGCTGCAGGTGGAGGGCTCCGGCCATTCCATTTCCCCGGGACGTTTTGACCAGTACATGTATCCGTATTATAAGGCGGATCTGGACGCCGGAAGAATTACCAGAGAGCAGGCACAGGAGCTGATGGACTGTGTATGGGTCAAGTTCAATGACCTGAACAAGGTGCGCGATAAGGACAGTGCGGAAGGATTTGCCGGATATGGCATGTTCCAGAATCTGATTGCAGGCGGTCAGAATGCGGACGGCGAGGATGTGACCAATGATCTGTCCTTCATGTGCATCTGGGCATCCATGCATGTTATGCTTCCACAGCCGTCGTTCTGTGTCCGCGTCTGGAACAAGACACCGCATGATTTTATGATTGCAAGCGCGGAGTTAGTACGTACCGGACTGGGACAGCCTGCTTATTACAATGATGAGGTGATTATTCCTTCGCTGATGAACCGCGGCCTGTCTCTTGCCGAGGCACGCTGCTACAATATCATCGGCTGCGTAGAGCCTCAGATCGCGGGAAAGACAGACGGCTGGCATGACGCGGCGTTCTTCAACATCTGCCGCCCGTTGGAGCTGGTATTCCACAACGGTATGGATAAGGGCGAGATGGTCGGTATTCCGACCGGCGATGTCACCAGGATGGAGACCTTTGAAGAGTTCTTTGATGCGTACAGAAAGCAGATGGAGTACTGCATTGGTTTGCTGGTTAACTCTGATAATGCAATTGATCAGGCACATTCCGAGCGGATGCCGCTTCCGTGGCTGTCCTGCATGGTTGACGACTGCATGGCGCGTGGAAAGAGTGTTCAGGAAGGCGGTTGCCATTATAACTTTACCGGTCCGCAGGGATTTGGTATTGCTAACATGGCAGATGGTATGTATGCGATCCGCAAGCTGGTATATGAAGATCATACCGTGACAATGGCTGAACTCCGCGATGCGTTGGACAACAACTTCGGCCGCGGCATGGACGAAACGGCAATGACGCAGACGGTTGCTGCTGTTGCAGCACAGCTGAAGGCAGCCGGAAAGAACGTTGAGGCCTCGGATATTGCGAAGATTGCGGCGTTAGTTGCGCAGAATGGCCTTCCGGCAGAGAAGAAGGCACGCTATGAACAGATCCATGATCTGATTGAGGAGTGTCCGAAGTTTGGAAATGATCTGGAGGATGTTGACGCGCTGGCAAAGCAGGTTGCTTATGTATATACCAGAACGCTGGAGCAGTTCACCAATCCGAGAGGCGGAAGGTATCAGGCAGGTTTGTATCCGGTTTCTGCAAATGTACCGCTTGGCAAGCAGACCGGAGCAACACCGGACGGACGCTATGCCGGTACTCCGATTGCAGATGGCGTATCCCCGGCTCAGGGACGCGATGCAGCGGGTCCGACCGCGGCAGCAAATTCAGTTGCGACGCTGGATCACGCAATTGCGTCCAACGGAACTCTTTATAATATGAAGTTCCACCCGTCTGCGCTTAGCGGAAGAGAGGGACTGGAGAAGTTCTCTGACATGATCCGCGGCTTCTTCGACCAGAAGGGAATGCATATCCAGTTCAACGTTGTTGATAAGAAGACGCTGCTGGACGCACAGGAGCATCCGGAGAAGTATAAGCATCTGGTAGTCCGTGTTGCAGGCTACAGCGCACTGTTTACAACGCTTTCAAGATCGCTGCAGGATGATATCATCAGCAGAACTGAACAGGGACTGTAAGGAGGAGCCGGTTTGGACGAACGACAGACAAAAGGAAGAATATTTGATATTCAGCGGTATTCCATCCACGATGGAAAGGGAATCCGTACGATTGTATTCCTGAAGGGCTGTGTGCTTCGCTGCCGCTGGTGCTGCAATCCGGAGTCCCAGAACTACCAGATTGAGACAATGACGGTTGCCGGAAAGCAGAAGGTCATTGGACGTGATGTGACGGTAGAAGAGGTAATGGATACGGTTGAGAGAGACCGGATCTATTACCGCCGTACCGGCGGCGGACTGACGCTGTCCGGTGGAGAGAGCCTCTGCCAGCCAGAGTTCGCGGGCGCGCTGTTAAAGGCGGCAAAGGAAGACGGGTTGACAACGGCGATGGAGAGCATGGGCTGCGCACCGTATCCGGTGATTGATAAAATCCTTGACCATTTGGACTGTTATCTGATGGATATCAAGCATACAAATCATGAGAAGCACCGCCAGTTTACCGGAAAATCCAATGAGCTGATGATGGAGAATGCAAGAAAGATTGCGGAATCTGGAAAGACAGAGCTGATCATCCGCGTTCCGATGATTCCAACCTTCAACGCGACACCGGAAGAAATTGCGGACATCGCACGGTTTGCAGACACACTTCCGGGCGTAAAGCAGCTTCATTTGCTTCCGTATCACAGACTTGGACAGGACAAGTATGCCGGACTTGGCAGAGAATATACGCTTTCTGACATTGTTCCAATGGATCGGGATTATGTGGAAACATTGCTGAAGGCCGCCCAGAATGCCTGCAGTCTCAGCTGCCAGATCGGTGGATAACCGGATGGCGCGGCGGCGTGGAAACAATTGTCGGCTTATGCAGAAAACAGGAAAAGCCAAAGAAAGACAACATAACAGAACGGATTAAAGCAACAAAAAACAACATATAATGCCTGAAAATAACAAAAAACAAAGAAAACCGGTTGACGGATATGACGGACTGGTTTATAATCAGAATTGAACATGTCGGACTCTGCAGAGCAGAGAACCGATGAAAGCCGCAGGACGGCAATAAGGAGGATATTATGGCAAACGAGTACGAGATCAAGAAACAGATTTGCGAAATCGGTAAGAGAATTTACGACAGAAACATGGTTGCAGCAAACGACGGAAACATCTCCGTTAAGCTGAATGACAACGAGTTCCTTTGCACTCCTACAGGCGTTTCCAAGGGCTTTATGACCCCGGATTTCATCTGCAAGGTTGACAAAGAGGGTAAAGTAATCCAGGCAAACGGAAACTTCAGACCGTCTTCTGAGATCAAGATGCACATGAGAGTATATCAGGAGAGACCGGACGTAAACGCAGTTGTTCACGCTCATCCGATCTATGCTACCTCTTTCGCTATCGCTGGTATTCCGCTGACTCAGCCGATCATGCCGGAGGCAGTTATCGCTCTGGGATGTGTTCCGATTGCAAAGTACGGCAGACCGTCCACTATGGAGATCCCGGATGCTGTTTCTGAGTATGTTCAGTACTTTGACGCAGTTCTGCTCGAGAACCACGGCGCACTGACCTATTCCGATTCTCTGATCAACGCTTACTACAAGATGGAGTCTGTTGAGTTCTATGCACAGCTTCTGTATCAGTCCAGACAGCTGGGCGGCCCGAAGGAGTTTACTCCGCAGCAGGTTGAGGATCTGTATGAGATCAGAAGACAGTTCGGTATGAAGGGAAGACATCCGGCTAACGTTTGCCTGAACAACAAGGAAGGCAAGCCGAGCTGCCACACCTGCGGCGGACACTGCCACAGCAAGAATGCAGCTGACGAGGTTGTAGACGCAGCATTGGTTGCAGAGATCACCAAGAAGGTTATGGAGCAGCTGAATAAGTAATCTTATTTCCTTTTAAAAGGCAGGTACAGATATGGCATTAAATGAACAGCTGGTTCAGAATATTGTGAAAGAAGTTATGGCGAAGATGGAGCTTTCCAAAGCGCAGCCGCAGGAGCAGCCCGGTATCTTTAACGATATGAATGAGGCAATTGAGGCAGCAAAGAAGGCTCAGAAGATCATCCGCCAGATGTCTCTGGATCAGAGAGAAAAGATTATTTCCAACATCCGCCGCAAGACGATCGAGAATGCGGATCTGC
This sequence comes from uncultured bacterium, assembly GCA_905214365.1. GTDB lineage: Bacteria > Bacillota > Clostridia > Lachnospirales > Lachnospiraceae > Anthropogastromicrobium. Next base: position 7,920 of record CAJMMH010000017.1, on the reverse strand, counting down.
TTGCGAGAATGGGTGTTGAAGAAACAAAGATGGGCAATGTGCCCCATAAAACCCTGAAGCATCAGCTTCTTGCCGAGAAGACTCCGGGAACCGAGGACCTGAAGACCGTTGCTTGGTCTGGAGACCGCGGACTGACTCTGGTAGAGGAAGGACCGTTTGGCGTTATCGGAGCAATTACTCCGACCACCAATCCGAGTGAGACAATCCTTTGCAATTCCATCGGCATGATTGCTGCCGGAAATACGGTTGTATTCAATCCGCATCCGAAGGCAATCCGTACTTCCAACTTTGCGGTTGCCCTGGTAAATCAGGCTTCCATCGAAGCAGGCGGCCCGGCAAATGTTGCATGCTCCCTCGCAAAGCCGACCCTGGATTCCAGCAACATTATGATGAAGCACAAGGATATTGCACTTCTGGTTGCAACTGGCGGTCCGGGCGTTGTTACTGCAGTTCTTTCCTCCGGCAAGAGAGGAATCGGCGCAGGAGCAGGAAATCCTCCGGCACTGGTTGACGAGACTGCTGATGTAAAGAAGGCAGCAATGGATATTGTAAATGGCTGCACGTTCGACAACAATCTTCCGTGCATTGCTGAGAAGGAAATTGTTGCGGTTGACAGCATCTGCGACGAGCTGATGTATGAGATGACGACAAACTGCGGCTGCTATCTTGCTTCCAAGGAAGAGCAGGATAAGCTGGTTGCTACCGTTCTGACCCCAAAGGGACTGAACCGCAACTGCGTCGGAAGAGATGCGAAGACATTGCTTGGCATGATCGGCGTTACTGTTCCGGACAACATCCGCTGCATCGTATTTGAGGGCCCGAAGGAGCATCCGTTAATCACAACGGAGCTGATGATGCCGATTCTCGGCGTTGTCCGTGCAAAGGATTTCGACGATGCTCTCGAACAGGCAGTATGGCTGGAACACGGAAACCGTCATTCCGCACATATTCATTCTAAGAACGTTGACAATATCACGAAGTATGCAAAGGCAATCGATACGGCAATTCTGGTTAAGAATGCTCCGTCCTACGCAGCCCTTGGTTTCGGCGGCGAGGGATTCTGCACCTTCACAATTGCGAGCCGTACCGGCGAGGGACTGACCAGCGCAAGCACCTTCACCAAGAAGAGACGCTGCGTTATGGCAGACAGCCTGTGCATCCGCTGACAGGAAGAAAGGCGTAAAAGATTATGGATACAAGTTCATTAAATATTGAGGATATTGTAAAGCAGGTGCTGGCAGGCATGACCGGTCAGCAGGCCGCTTCCGCTCCGGCAGCGCCGGCAGCAGCAAAGGCATCTTCTGGAGAGATCCCGAAGACTGCTCATGTTGCAATACTGACAAAGCTTGAGAAGTTTGAAGTAAAAGAGTTCCCGATCCCGGAAGTCGGCGATGACGACATCCTGGTTAAGGTTGAGGGCTGCGGTATTTGCGGTACCGATGCTCATGAGTTCCGTAAGGATCCGTTCAGCCTGATCCCGGTAGCGCTTGGACATGAGGGTACCGGTGAGATCGTAAAGATGGGAAAGAACGTAAAGAAGGACAGTGCCGGCAAGGATCTGAAGATAGGCGATAAGGTTGTTACCTGTATGATCTTCAAAGACAATCCTGACATCACCATGTACGATCTGAACAAGCAGAACGTTGGCGGAGCCGATGTATACGGACTGCTCCCGGATGATGATGTACATCTGAACGGCTGGTTCTCTGATTATATCTTTATCAGAAAGGGATCCACCATTTTCAACGTTAGCGATCTGGATCTGACTTCCCGTATTCTGATTGAGCCGTGTGCCGTACTTGTACACGCAGTTGAGAGAGCTAAAACAACCGGTATTCTGAGATTCAACTCCAGAGTTGTTGTTCAGGGCTGCGGACCGATTGGTCTGATCTGCATCGCAGTTCTGCGTACCATGGGTATCGAGAATATTGTTGCAGTTGATGGAAACGAAAAGCGTCTGGCAATGGCAAAGAAGATGGGGGCGGATCATTCTGTAAACTTCACCGAGCACAAGGGCATCGAGGCTCTGACTGCTGCTGTTGAGGCGGCGTTCGGCGGACATCCGGCTGATTTCGGCTTCCAGTGCACCGGTTCTCCGGCAGGACATTCCAACATCTACAAGTTCATCCGCAATGGCGGTGGACTTTGCGAGCTGGGATTCTTCATCAACGCTGGTGATGCGACCATCAACCCGCATTTTGATATCTGCTCAAAGGAATTGACAATGGTTGGTTCCTGGGTTTATACTTTAAGAGATTATGTAACTACCTTCGATTTCCTGAAGCGCGCAAAGGCAATCGGTATTCCGATCGACGAGCTGGTAACGCACAGATTCCCGCTGGATCAGATCAACGAGGCGATGGGCGTAAACCTGAGACAGGAAGGCTACAAGATCGCAATTGTAAACGAATAATCATCCATGCCGGGAGCATTTTCCCGCAGCGGGTGACGCAAGGAGAAAAATATGGCACAGGCGATCGGTTTTGTAGAGGTATTTGGTTTGGTAGCGGCGTTTGCGGCAGGCGATGCAGGCTGCAAGGCGGCTGACGTAACCATGGAACCCTTTGATAAGAACAAGCCCGCGAACGCGGATAAGCTTCCGGTTCCGCTGATCGTGCTGATTAAGTTCAGAGGCTCGGTGGAAGATGTCCGTGCCGCAGTAGAAGCGGCAAAGGCAACGGCAGAGAGCCTGACCGGCGTGATTTCATCGTATGTCATTCCGAGTCCGGATCCGCAGACAGAGCCAATGTTTAAGATCAAGGCGTTTGATAAGAATTAACAGAGTCCGTCCGGCAGACAGCTGGCGGACAACAAGGAGGATATAAAATGGCACAGCAGGCATTAGGAATGGTAGAGACCAGAGGTCTTGTAGCTGCAATCGAGGCAGCAGATGCAATGGTAAAGGCAGCAGAGGTTGAGCTGGTTGGTACCGAGAAGATCGGTTCCGGACTGGTAACCGTTATGGTTCGCGGTGATGTAGGCGCTGTTAAGGCGGCAACCGAGACCGGAGCAGCAGCAGCAACCAGACTGGGCGAGCTGGTAGCAGTTCATGTAATTCCGAGACCGCACGATGATGTTGAGAAGATTCTCCCGGATCTGAACTAAGAGAAGGGCTGTCTGGAAAACCATTCAGGAAGGATCTGACGCATGGGTAAGTCATACGGTTTTGTAGAGGTTTCCGGCACGACAGCAGCGGTTGACTGTCTTGATATTATGTGCAAGACAGCGGACGTTGAGTTTGTGACCTGGGAGCGGAAGCTGGGCGGACGTCTCGTGACAGTCATTGTCCAGGGAAGTGTGTCAGACTGCACACAGGCAGTGGAGGCAGCATGTGAGCGCTGCATTCATAAACCGGTAGCCCATTACGTGATTGCCAATCCTCATGAGGAAACCGTGAAAATGGTGAATCTGAGTGCAAGCAGGATCAAAGGGAAGTCCGGTCTGACGCCGGCAGATATCGCCGAGAAGTAAAAACAGACTGGCACAGCCAGAAAGAGTTATAGAAAATCAGCCGCAGGGATATGGCATCAGCAAGTCCAGGCGGCTATAAAAGAAAACAGGAGGAAGAAATCATGGCACAGGAAGCATTAGGAATGGTAGAGACCAGAGGACTGGTAGCAAATATCGAAGCAGCTGACCAGATGTGCAAAGCTGCTAACGTTGAGTTAGTAGGTACCGAGAAGATCGGTTCCGGACTGGTAACCGTTATGGTTCGCGGTGATGTAGGCGCTGTTAAGTCTGCAGTTGAGGCAGGTGCAGCAGCAGCGTCCAAGCTTGGCGAGCTGGTAGCTACTCATGTAATTCCGAGACCGCACAACGATGTTGAGAGAATTCTGCCGTCTGTAAAATAAATTCAGGCATTCCGGCAGCGGTGTAACCGCTGCCGGGCGCAGAAAATCAACGGGAAGAGATAATAGAAGGTCTCTTCCGGAAAGGTGTGGCGGATGACACAGGTAGAAGAAATCACAAGACTGGTTATGCAGGCACTTGAAGAGCAGAAGCATGCATCCAATGGCTTTCAGGTACCAGTCGGCGTGTCTGCAAGACATGTGCATCTAACGCAGGCAGACGTAGAAACACTGTTCGGTGAGGGATATCATCTGACCAAGAAGAAGGAGCTGATGGGCGGACAGTTTGCGTCCAACGAGTGTGTAACACTGGTTGGTCTGAAGCTGCGAGCAATTGAAAATGTTCGTGTCCTTGGCCCGGTACGGAAGGCATCTCAGGTAGAGATTTCCGCAACGGACGCAATCAAGCTCGGCATCAAGGCACCGGTTCGCGAGTCCGGTAAGATTGCCGGCTCCGCTCCGATTGCCTTAGTAGGCCCGAAGGGTGTCCTGTATCTGAAAGAAGGATGTATTGTTGCGATGCGTCATGTCCATATGTCACCGGCAGACGCGGCGGCGGCAGGCGTTGTTGACGGTCAGGAAGTGTCTGTTCGCGCGGATAACGAGAGGGGCACTGTATTCAATCATGTAAAGATCCGTGTAGATGAAAGCTTTACGCTGGAGATGCACATCGATACCGATGAGGCGAATGCAGCGAAGATCAAGACCGGCGATAAAGTAACTATTATTAAGGACTGACAGACAGGCGGACTGTATGTCCGGTTGACAGGCCGCGCAGGCAGAAAGCCGTAGGGAAGGGGACAGCGGATCTGCTGTCCCTTTGGCGGTTGTCTCCGGAAAGGTTTGGTAGCAAAATGTTGGCAGGAAAAGTAGTCGGAAGTATCGTTTCCACCCGGAAAAATGATAATCTGATCGGGAATAAATTTATGATTGTGGAACCGGCTTCGGGATTCGGTGCCGGTAGATTTGTTGCGATAGACAATGTAGGAGCAGGAATCGGCGAGTATGTGCTGGTTGCGACCGGCAGTGCGGCCAGGATCGGCTGCGGCATGGAGTCGGCGCCGATTGATGCGGCGATTGTCGGTATTATTGATGACGGATCGGGACTGGAGTAGTGAGAATGGACATTAAAGAGTTAAGCAGCATTTTACAGCAGAACGGTGTTGTTGGTGCAGGAGGTGCAGGATTCCCGACCTATGCAAAGCTGAATGCGAATGCAAAGACGATCCTCCTTAACTGTGCCGAATGTGAGCCATTGCTTCGCTTACATAGACAATTACTGGAAAAGTATGCCTATGAGATTATGAAGACATTTGCTCTTGTAGGTGAGACGGTCGGTGCCGAGGAAATGGTAATCGGCATCAAAAAAGCGTATACGAAAACAATTGAGGCATTGAATGCTCATATCGGTCAGTTCGAGCATATGCGGATTGCTCTGCTGGATGAAGTATATCCGGCAGGTGATGAGGTTGTCCTGATTTATGAGGCGACCGGCAAGGTGGTTCGTCCGGGCGGACTCCCGATTGAGAGCGGCGTTGCCGTATTTAATGTAGAAACAATATATAACCTTCACTGCGCATTGGAAGAAAAGAAGCCGGTTATTGACAAGCTGGTTTCTGTTGTTGCGGAAGTAAAGCATCCGGTTACTGTGCGTGTGCCGATCGGATGTACGATTGAAGAGTGTGTACAGCTTGCCGGCGGTTCAACCGTAAAAGATCCGGTGTACTTTATCGGAGGTCCGATGATGGGCTTTATCGGTTCCGGAGATAATGTGGTAACCAAGACAACCAATGCAGTGCTGGTTCTTCCGAAAGATCATCTGATTGTTCAGAAAAAGCAGCAGAACGCAAAGGTGAATCTTGCGCGCGCGGCAGCAAGCTGCTGTCAGTGCCAGATGTGCACGGATTTATGTCCGAGACATGCGCTCGGTCATCCGATTCAGCCGCATCTGTTTATGAGAGCCGCAACCTGCAAGGATGTGCAGGATCCTAATATTTTTGTTAATACGATGTTCTGTTCATCGTGTGGTTTGTGCGAGATGTATTCCTGTATGCAGGGATTGTCTCCGCGTACGCTGATGGCAGAGTATAAGGCCGGACTGCGCGCGGCAGGCGTGCGTGCTCCCCGTGTGGAAGCGGCTCCGGTATCGCCTTCAAGAGAACTTCGGAAGGCTCCGATGGCAAGACTGATGGCAAGACTGGATCTGACCAAGTACAATGCGGATGCTCCGCTTGATGAGAGTGAAGTGCCGGTATCCAATGTCAAGATTATGCTGAGACAGCATATTGGCGCGCCGGCATCCCCGGTTGTCAGCCAGGGAGACCGTATCGAAAAGGGTGCGGTAATTGCAGAGCCGGCACAGGGATTGTCGGTAGCAATTCACGCTTCAATCAGCGGCATTGTCAGAGAAGTCACCAGTCAGTATGTTATCATCGACGCAGTAAAGTAGAAAGGATGTGGACCAAATGAGTAAAGCGATCGGAATGGCTGAATTTAAAACTGTGTCCGCAGGTATTACGGCAGCAGATGCCATGGTAAAGACGTCAGAGGTTTCGATTATCGAAGCGACAACGGTATGCCCAGGAAAGTATATCGTAATTCTGACGGGAGATCTGAGTGCAGTCAATGCGGCAGTTGAAACCGCTAAGACAGCTCATGGAACGCATCTGATTGACAGTTTTGTACTGGGAAATCCCCATGAGTCAATTTTCCCAGCAATTTACGGCGCTTCTGTGATCGAGGATGTGGCAGCGCTCGGTGTGCTGGAAACCTATGATGCGGCTGCAATTATTGTAGCGGCCGATCAGGCGGCAAAGACAGCGGATGTACAGCTGATTGAGCTTCGTCTCGCAAGGGGTATGTGCGGAAAGTCTTATATGCTTCTGACCGGAGATGTAGCGGCAGTAGAGGCTGCAATCAGCAGGGCAAAGAACACTGTCGGCGAGTCCGGCATGTTCTTAGATGCATCTGTAATTCCGAGACCGGACAAGCAGATCCGCGATCATATTCTGTAAGACAAACAAAAGAAAAAATTTGTTACTGTTTGAGCGCAGCGTGAACAGTAACAAAAACTGAGACGGCAGGCGGCTTTCTTCGGAAAGCCAGCCGGATCAGAGCGCCAGAGCCTGCCTGAAAAAGGCTTCCGGTGGGCAGACAGCCTGCGGGAGCCTTTTTCAGACGGGCTCTGAATGTCTGAGATAAAGTACACGAAGAGAAAACAGGAGGTTTCCGCCGTGCTGGCGATTGAAAGAAGAAATCAGATATTAGAAAGGCTGCAGACCTGCAAGCGGGTGGTCGTCAGCGAGCTCAGCAGAGATTTTGACGTTTCGGAGGAAACCATACGCAGAGATCTGGAGAAACTGGAAAAAGAAGGCTATGCGACCAAGACTTATGGAGGCGCAGTGATTAAAGAAGGAAGCGGAGCGGAGCTGCCGTTTATTGTCCGGAAAAATACCAATGTGACGGGAAAGCAGCAGATTGCGAGGCTGATCGGCGCGATGATCCGCGACGGCGATCAGATTATGCTGGACGCAAGTTCAACAGCGGTTTTTGTTGCGCAGAATATCAAAAGCAAGAAGAATATTACCGTGATTACCAATTCCGTCGAGGTGTTGATTGAACTGGCGGATGTCAGCGGCTGGAAGATACTTTCGACCGGCGGGACGATGAAGGAAGGGTCGCTTGCGTTTGTCGGTCATCAGGCGGAAAAGATGTTATCTACGTTTCATGTTGGAAAGGCAATTGTATCCTGTAAGGGACTGGATGCGGTGCGTGGGTTGACTGATGTAAGCGAGAGCTTCGCGCAGCTGAAAAAGACGATGTTAGAGTCGGCAACCAAAGGAATCCTGGCAGTTGATAGTTCCAAGTTCGATAAGATTTCGTTTACCGAGATCGGAAAGATCAGCGACGTTTCTATGATTGTCACAGATCGCGAGCCAGACGAGAGGTGGAAGCAGGTGTTCAGCGCCGCAGGTGTGACCTGTGTGTACCCGGGGATGAGCTGGCAGACAGAGGCGTAATATGTACTCTCGGAATCTCTTATGCACCCGGCTTTGCGGCTGATTTTCCGCCG
>CAJMMH010000016.1 GCA_905214365.1 uncultured bacterium | reverse complement strand
GGGCCGATGTACCCGGCTGACGAAACTGGTCTGCCAAGCGCCCGAATATGAATACTGGAGGGATCCTATGAGTCACAAACGTGTTGTTGTTGCTCTGGGACGAAATGCCTTTGGCAATACGTTTCCGGAACAAAAAGCCGCTGTTGCGCAGGCCGCGAAGTCCATTGCGGATCTGGTTGAGCTGAAATACGATGTTATTATTACCCACAGCAACGGACCGCAGGTCGGCATGATCCATACTGCCATGACGGAATTTGGCAAAAAGCATACCGAGTTTACAGTTGCGCCGATGTCTGTCTGCAGTGCAATGAGCCAGGGATATATCGGCTTCGACCTGCAGAACGAAGTCCGCACCGAGCTTCTCCGCCGCGGTATTTTCAAAACGGTTTCCACGATTATCACGCAGGTAAAGGTTGACCCATTTGACCGCGCGTTCAATCATCCGATCAAGACCATCGGACGCGTTATGAACGCGGAGGACGCGGAGACAGAGCGTCAGAAGGGCAATTATGTCCAGGAAGAGGAAGGCGGATTCCGCCGTGTCATCGCTTCCCCGGCTCCGATCGAAATCTATGAAATCGATGCGATCAAGACGTTAGCCGATGCCGGTCAGGTTGTCATTGCCGCTGGCGGCGGCGGTATTGCCGTACTGGAGCAGGGACCTGTTCTGAAGGGCGCAAGTGCCGTTATTGAAAAGGACGCAACCGCAGCCAAACTTGCCCATGAGCTGAACGCAGATCTGCTGCTCTTCCTTTCCACAACGGAAAAGTTTGTCATCCATGCCGGTCTTCCGGATGAGATCATCCCGGACCGTCTGAGCCTAAAGGAAGCGCTTGACCTGGTTGAAAACGGCTCGATGGCGGAAGGAACCAAGCTTCCGAAACTTTCCGCTGCCGCAAGCTTTGTCGGTGCCGGAAGCGGCCGCGCAGCGGTTATCACTTCTCTTGAAAAGGCAAGAGACGCCGTTCTTGGAAGAACCGGAACCGTTATCTGTTCCGAATAATTTACGGACCGCAATTCACATTTTGCAGTCAAACAGGCGGCCAGTCTGATTGATGTAACTGAAAAGGCCGAACAGCCAGAGATTCTCATCTGAGAAACTTCTGAACTGTTCAGCCTTTTTTCGTTAGCGCCGCGCGGATCCGGTGATTGCGATCCCTTCGCTTCCGGATGCCGCACTCGCTGCTGACGTTTTATCTTTTGTTTGTTTTATGTATTGTCTTACTGGAACATTCCTGCCCGGCTCAGAATCATCGCCGCATAATCGGTGGAGCCGCTTGACGTACCGTAACGGTATCTGGTCAGCGCACCGATCCAGCTTCCTTCCGCATAGTAATACTCAGCCAGCATATCCACACCAACAAGGATGTTGGAACGGGCATCGTACAAATCGGCAACGCCAAGCTTGCTCATGCGCGCCTGGCTGAACCGCGGAATAATCTGCATCAGTCCGATCGCTCCGGATCCGCTGACCGCGGACGGATTAAACTTACTTTCCTGATACATCACGGAGAAAATGATCGAACTGTCCACGCCGTACTGGCTGCAAAGACTTAACGTATAATACGTCAGCTGTCCGCTCAGCGCTACGTTCGGCACATACGCTTCCTGCGGCTGATCGGCCGGCTCGGTTGGCGCGGGCTCCGTCGGCACTGGCTCAGTCGGTGCCGGTTCTGTCGGCGCGGGCTGCGTGGGCTCAGTTGGCACAGGTTCCGTCGGCGCGGGCTGTATCGGCTCGGTTGGAGCTGGCTCAGTCGGCGCTGGTTCCGTCGGCACTGGCTCAGTCGGCACTGGCTCGGTTGCTGCTGGAAGCACTTCCAAAACAATATTGGATGAAAATCCTGCATAGCTGATTGTTATGACTTCCTGTCCGGCATGCAGCAGCATGCCAATGTCATCACTGGTCCAGCCATCCGTCTCAATGCGGATCGAACCGTCGCTATAGTAAACATACAGCGTTACTTCACTTCTGCCGACAACCTCTCCCTCGGTTTTCTGCGCGCTTCCGTTATAAAACGCTTCGATTCCGGTGATCGTTGCCTGTGCCGGTGTTTCCGGCTCTGTCGGTACTGGTTCCGTCGGTGCCGAAACCGGGTCGGTTGCTGCCGGCGCGGTCGGTGCCGGTTCTGTGGGAGCCGGATCCGTTGCCGCCGGTGCTGTCAACGCCGGATCGGTCGCTGCAGGCTCTGTTTCTGCAGGTACGGTCGGTACCGGATCAGCTGCACCGGATTCCTCTGCGGACGGCTGGGTTTCTTCCGGCGCCTGTCCCTCGGAAGCAGCTGGTGCATCCGCAGATGAAGACCCGGCTGCCTGCTCGGAGGATACCGGCTGAGTCTCTTCTGCCGCAGCCTCCGTTGTCTGACCGATAACTGCAAGCGGATCGACCACTGGGGTACGGTTTGCAGCCTGCGTCATATCGACAACCTCATCCGCTGCCGCTCCCGCGACCTCCGTTGCCAGAATCAGATCATTCCAGACATAATTGATGGTTACGCAGTTTCCTGCCATATAACCGCAGAGAATATCACCGAGCTTTACATATGCCCAGCCATCCTCCATGGATACCAACGGGAATGCCTCGCCCTGAACTGCTGTCATCAGAATGTCAGACGTTGTGCTCTTGTTCAGACGGATATTCATACTCGGAACGGATACTTCCGCGTACGCGTCCGCGTTCGCTTCAATATAATCAGCAGCAGCGCTTCCAGTCAGCAGATAGCTGCTGTCCACCCATCCGGTTACATCCCCGCAGACCACCTGGCTCCAGCCGTCCTTCCTGGAAAGGACCTGAAGAACCTGGTCCAGCTGCGCGATTCCCACAATCGAATCATCGCCGGTACTCTCTGCTTCCGACCGGATATTCAGATACTGATCCACACGATCCGGATTTACGATCGCCCTGTCTGAAAAATACTGATCCAGCGGTGTTTTCTTTGCAGAAGACGTTGATACGCTTCCGATACGCACTTTTACAACTTCTACATCGCCGCTCCCTGCGACTTCCTCCTTCCCGTCTGTCTGATCCTGATCGGCCGCCGTTTCCCCTGTGCTCTGTCCCAGCATTGTAAAACTGCTGCCAATGGATTTTCTTCCGGCCGTAAGCATCAGCTCGTCAAGCGATTCGGCTGTCTCGTCCAGAGCGTAACCTGCGGTTTCGTCCTGGCTCTCCAGCTGTACTGCTCTGCCTGTTCCGCGGAACTGAACGGTCGTCAGTACCAGTCCTGCTGCTACTGCAGCAATTACAACGGTACCGGCTGCGCTCTTTACCGCGCGTTTTGTCTTCGCCTTCATGATATCCTCCATTGCGCCGTGCGGTCGCCACCCGCACACTGTTTTTCTTACAAATTTATCAATTCCATTAAGAATTGTTACGAATTTGTTGCAATCATAATATCAGAATTCATATTTTTTGTCAATACTATGCAACAACTTTTATACTGCCAAAAAACGCCAGAATGTTACAATCCGCTCTTTCTCTTCACAAACAGAAAAACCGCCGCATTCTGATCTGCGACGGTTCTCCTGCTATGATTCCGTTTTCTCTTTTGTATGTTTAACTTCTCCGCTGACGTGCTGCCTCAAACAGAAGTACGGTTGCCGCCATTGCCGCGTTCAGAGACTCGACCTTTCCCTGCATCGGGATGCGGATCAGACGGTCTGCTTTCTTAGCCACTGCATCCGACAGGCCATTGCCCTCGTTGCCGATCAGGAACGCAGTATGACCGGTATAGGATTCCTGGTCATAGGAAACTGTCCCATCCAGATGCGCCGCGTAGGAAACAATGCCCCGTCGGGAAAGCTCTTCCATTGCTTTTGGAAGATCCGGCGTTATCACAAACGGCATCCGGTAAATCGTCCCCATGGTGGAACGGACAACCTTCGGATTGTAGATATCCACAGTCTCTTCGTTCATAAGAATCCCTGTCACACCGGCGGCCTCTCCGGCACGCAGCATCGTGCCGAGATTGCCCGGATCCTGAATCGTATCAAGGACAAGCAGCAGCGCGTTTCCCTGCTTTGGAAGCAGATCCTCCAGCCGGTACTCATACTGCTCCAGAACGGCAAGTACGCCCTGAGGACTCTTTGTATCAGACAGAGACTCAAAATAGCTGTCCGTTACTGTCTCGTAGGGAATCCCCTCTAACAGTTTCCGGTTCTGCGGCTGCTTTAAAAAGGACTGGGACACAACCGTATAGCGGATCCGTTCACGCGGCGCCTCGGAAAAAAGGCGGACTCCCTCAACGACAAACGCATGCGCTCTGCGTCGCTCTCTTGCCTTTTTCTGCAGGGCAAGAATCTGCTTCTGCTGCTGGTTCATGCATACCTCCGCTTATCGGGACAGCAGACGGCTGACTTCATAATGATAAGGATCAATATCCTTCTTCATTGCCAGTGCCTCGTTAATATCAAAATCAACAAACTCTCCGCCGCGGTATCCGACTACGCGGTTGCTTGCGCCCTCACACAGCAGATCCACTGCGCGCGCACCCATGATCGACGCATAATAACGGTCCAGACATGTCGGGCTTCCGCCTCTCTGCATGTGACCGAGGATGGTTGCTCTGGTCTCAATGCCGGTTGCCACCTCAATCCGCTTCGCCATGCTTGCTGAATGGCCGACTCCCTCTGCGTTTACGATCAGATGATGGGTCTTTCCGCGCTTACGGTTCTCAATGATCTGATTGATCAGCTCCTGCTCGTCTCCATTGTAGCGCTCCGGAAGAAGGATATTCTCCGCTCCATTCGCTACGCCGCACCACAGTGCGATGTATCCCGCGCTTCTTCCCATAACCTCAATGATACTGCAGCGCTCATGGGACGTGGATGTATCACGAATCTTATCAATTGCCTGCATAGCAGTATTTACCGCAGTATCAAAACCGATAGTATAGTCGGTACACGCAATATCAAGATCAATGGTTCCCGGCAATCCGATGGTATTAATTCCGAGATTTGCAAGCTTACATGCGCCATTGAAGGAACCGTCTCCGCCAATTACAACAACGCCGTCAATCCCGTGCGCTTTGCAGATCTCAGCTCCCCTGCGCTGTCCTTCCTCTGTCCGGAACTCCTCACAGCGCGCTGTATACAGAATTGTACCGCCCTTCTGAATGATATCCGAAACACTTCTGCTATCCAGATCAACGATTTCCTCTTTCAGTAGTCCTGCATATCCTCTTTTAATTCCTTTAACCTTCAGACCACGGGCAATACCGGTTCTTACAACCGCGCGGATTGCCGCATTCATTCCCGGCGCATCGCCGCCGCTTGTTAAGACGCCAATTGTTTTTACCTTATCTGACATGTTATTTCCTCCTAGAAGAATTATTCATGTACTCTCGCAAATCCGGAAACAACGAAATTCCGAAAGTACATATTCGGGCCAGTCCTCCATCCGCAGCCGATAATTTCGTTAAAAAATTATCCAGCTCCTATCATACGGCATTTTTGATACTTTTTCAATAGGCTTTTTGAGAAAACTGACGTTTTCTGTCCGCAGACGGCCAGGTATCAATCGTACGCTCCACCACGCGCACATTCGCATCTCCGCGCAGCTGCCGGAGCGGTTCGAGAAGCCCGGTTGATATGGATACATTTCTTCCTGCCGGAAGCCGCTGCATCTGCCTCGTCGAGGACAGATAAATAACCACCTGGCAGGAACCGTCCCATGGTGCAAGCAGGTCAAACAGTTTTTTCTGCTCCGCCTGATAGCTCTCCAGATCCGGATACTGGATCCAGAGTTCCCGCGGCACATCCTCAAATGCCACAATTCCCTCGCAGATCAGCTTGCCCTGATTCTCATCGCCAAGCGATACCCTTCCGCGGATAAACAGACGGCGCTCCTCGGTGAGCCACGGGCGGTACGCCTCATAATCCCGTGGGAACAGGATGACCTCAACCGTCCCGACCATATCTTCAACCGTCAGAAATGCCATCATCTGATTGGTCTTGGTGGTCTTGACTGTCTTCGCCGTAATCATGCCGCCGATAATCACCCGCTCCCCGTCTCTGACTCTGGCCTCCCCGTTTTCCTCATCAACCGCAAAATCTGAGCTGACTGCCGTCGCGTTTTTTGCCATCAGCTTTTCATCCGCCTCTAACGGATGACCGCTGACATAGATGCCGAGCACTTCCTTTTCAAAGGAAAGAAGCTCTCCCTTTTCAAATTCCGGAACCTGCGGAAACTTCACCGTAAACGCTTCCCTCTGCGGCTCATCGAAGAAATCCAGAAGGCTCATCTGACCGGCGATCGACTGCTTCTTTTCCCGTCCGAGCTCGTCCATAATCATCGGATATACCGTCATTTTCTGACAGCGGTTTCCCTCAAGGCAGTCAAATGCCCCTGCCTTGATCAGATTTTCCACGGTACGCTTGTTCAGCTCCGGTCCCTGCACGCGTTCTAAGAAATTCTGCAGGTTCTGATACGCGCCATTTCTGCGGCGTTCCAGTACAATCTGGTCAATAACGCTTCTTCCGACGCTCTTAATTGCCGCAAGCGCAAAGCAGATTGCCCCGTCCCGCACGGAAAAGTCCCGCTCTCCCTGGTTGATATCCGGCGGCAGAATCCGGATTCCCATCTTCCGGCACGTTATAATGTATTCGGATACCTTTGCCGAGTTATCAATCACCGATGTCATCAGCGCCGCCATGTACTCAACCGGATAATAATACTTCAGATATGCCGTCTGGTAGGATACAACCGCATACGCAGCCGCGTGCGACTTGTTGAACGCATACTTGGCAAAATCTGTCATCTCATCATAGATGTGATTCGCTACCTGCTCACTGATATGGTTGCTGATGCAGCCCGGCACTTTTTCCTCTTCATTTCCGTAAACAAAGTTCTGCCGCTCCTTCGCCATGACAGCCGCCTTTTTCTTAGCCATCGCGCGGCGCACAAGATCGCTCCGTCCCAGCGTATATCCTGCCAGGTCACGGACAACCTGCATAACCTGCTCCTGATAGACAATACAGCCGTAGGTCGGCGCAAGGATTGGCTCCAGCTGCGGACACTCGTAATGAATGGATTCCGGATGGTTCTTTCCCTCCAGATACCGCGGAATAAAATCCATCGGACCCGGACGGTACAGGGAAATTCCGGCGATAATATCCTCCAGGCTGCTTGGTTTCAGCTCCTTCATAAAGTTTTTCATGCCGCTGCTCTCCAGCTGGAATACGCCCTCGCAGCGCCCGGTTCCGATGGAAGAAAGCACTTCCGGATCATTCATATCAATATGCGCCATATCCAGCTCCACACCGCAGCTCTGGCTGACATTGCGCACCGCGTTCTGAATCACGGTCAGCGTACGCAGCCCCAGGAAATCCATCTTTAGAAGACCTAATTCCTCCAGGGTCGTCATCGTATACTGCGTGGTCACCGCGCCGTCGCTTCCTCTTGACAGCGGCACATACTCATCAACCGGCAGCTGGCTGATTACAACGCCCGCCGCATGCATGGACGTATGTCTCGGCAGGCCTTCCAGACGCTTGGAAAGGTCAATCAGGCGCTTTACCTTTTCATCGCTCTGGTACAGCGACTTCAGCTCCGGATTTACCTGCAGCGCCCGGTCAATCGTCATGTTCAGCTCATTTGGAATCATCTTCGCAATGGAATCGCACATGGAATACGGAAGATCCAGTACACGGCCGACATCTCGGATCACGCCCTTTGCCGCCAGCGTACCAAAGGTGACGATCTGTACGACTTCTTCCTTTCCGTACTTGCGGACCACATAATCAATTACCTCCTGCCGCCGTTCAAAGCAGAAGTCCACGTCGATATCCGGCATGGATACACGCTCCGGATTCAGGAAACGCTCAAACAGGAGCTGATAGCGGATCGGATCAATATCCGTGATTTCCAGGCAGTAAGCAACAATGCTGCCCGCCGCCGATCCTCTTCCCGGCCCAACCATAATTCCGTTGCTCTTGGCGAAATGAATAAAATCCCATACAATCAGGAAATAATCGACATATCCCATCGTCCGGATAACGCCAAGCTCATATTCCATGCGGCTGCGCAGTTCTTCTGCCCGGTCCCCGTACCGCTTTTTTAGTCCCTCATTGCATAGCTTAATCAGGTACTCTTCCGAGGTATAGGGGGCCGGAACCTGATACTTCGGCAGCTTAGGCACGCCGAACTCAATCTCCACATGGCAGCGTGCCGCAATTGCCGCCGTATTGTCGAGCGCCTCCTGCGCGTACGGGAACAGCGCCCGCATCTCATCTTCCGATTTTAAATAATACTGGCCGCCCTCATAACGGAGACGATTTTCATCGGTAATCTTCTTTCCTGTCTGAATGCAGAGCAGGATATCGTGCGGCTCCGCGTCCTGTGCGGTAATATAATGCACATCGTTGGTCGCTGCAAGCGGGATACCTGTCTCCCGGTGCATGCGCAGCAGCGCCTGATTGACCCGCTGCTGCTCGGCAATCCCATGATCCTGCAGCTCCAAGAAAAAATTGCCATCTCCGAACAGATCCCGGTAGCGGCAGGCCGCCGTTTTTGCCGCCTCATACTGTCCTTTTGTAATATTTCTTGCAACCTCGCCCGCAAGGCAGGCGCTCAATGCGATAATTCCCTCATGGAACTGCTCCAATACTTCGTGATCAACGCGGGGACGGTAGTAATATCCTTCTGTAAATCCGCGCGACACAATCTTCATCAGATTGTGATAGCCAAGATCATTTTCTGCCAGCAGCACTAGATGATAATACCGGTCCTCGCCGCCTCCGATTTCCCGGTCAAACCGGGAATTGGGAGCAACGTAAACCTCACACCCGATGATTGGATTGATCCCTTCCGCGCGGCAGGCCCGATAAAAATCAATGACTCCGTACATGACTCCATGATCGGTTACTGCCAGGGCGTCCATTCCCAGCTTCTTCGCCTGCGCGGCAAGCTCTTTAATCTTGCAGGAGCCGTCAAGCAGACTGTATTCTGTATGCACATGCAAATGCGTAAATGCCATTCTTTCTTCCTCCGTGCCGTATGATATCCTCCAGCAGGCTGCCATGAACAGTCCTTTTCTGTTCACGCTTCCCGAAAACAGGAATGGAAACGGCGTCTGTTTTTATTATAACATAGACAAAACTTTTCGTCTATGCTATACTGAAAGACAATGAAACGGCTTCCGGTGTTTGTTCCTGTTCGCACTACGCTCAAACAGGAACGAATTTTTAAGCGCAGCATGAGCAGAAACCTTCCGGCTGCTGTCCGCAGACCGGTGCAATCCCGGAAGTACAGAATTGATCAAAGGAGATTTCCCATGAACGATAATCAAAGACAGACACCAGATGATCTCAAACCCCTGTCTTCCGATTCGGAACCGTCAAACCGTGACCCCGGGAGCGAATCGGGCACGGCTTCTGAAACCGTCGAACCGGAAGAAGAACCGAAAAGCGATATTCTGCATACCATTCTGGAATACGCAGGCAGCATCGTCATTGCAATTGTTGCCGCACTCCTGATTACCAACTTCATCCTGTTTAATGCGCGGATTCCGAGCGGCTCCATGCAGAATACCATTATGAAAGGGGACCGCGTTTTCGGTTTCCGTCTCGCCTATATGTTTTCCGAGCCCAAGCGCGGAGATATCGTCATCTTCAAGTGGCCGGATGACGAGTCCGTAACCTATATCAAGCGTGTGATCGGGCTTCCGGGTGAAACCGTAACCATCCGCGGAGGAAAGGTTTATATCAACGACAGCGACACGCCGTTGGACGAGCCGTACCTTGCCGAGACCCCTTACGACCGGGATTACGGCCCGTACGTGGTTCCGGAAAACTGTTATTTCATGTTAGGAGACAACCGGAACAACTCCAAGGATTCCCGTCTGTGGGAAAATACATTCGTCACGAAGGACGAGATTCTTGCCAAGGCATTTTTCAAATACTGGAAAGGCTTCAAGTGGTTTGGCGACCAGACATACGACTGACACATCACCTAAAAAGAAAGCGGGCAGCTGATACGAATCGGCTGCCCGTTTTTATCTTATATTGTTTTTTGCTTCCGTACAACATCCTGTTTATACATGCTCCAAGCGCGCCCCCACGCGCTCTTCGCAACACCCAAAGACAATGAAATTATGCGCGCTTTCCGTCGCCTGACAGGTAGTTTTCAATCTCGGCTACTGCATTTGTCTCATCGTCACCGTTTGCCTCGATAGTTACCTGCTCACCGGCATGAAGTCCCAGTGTCATCAATCCCATAATACTCTTCGCATTTACTCTGCGGTTGCTGTCCTTTAAATAAATGCTGCTGGAATACTGATTTGCGACCTGCACAAGTACTGCTACCGGTCTTGCTTCCAGACCGGCCGGAATCTGTACCGTGATTGTCTTTGTTGTCATCTTTCTAGTCTTCCTCCTTACTCCTATACTGATCTGCCAGCGCTTTCAGTTTACGCAGCCGGTGGTTCATTCCTGATTTTCCAACCGGCGGGTCCATGGACTCCCCCAGTTCGGCAAGAGAAGCCTCTGGCCACTCCAGCCTTGCCCTCGCCGCCTCTTCCAATCCTTCCGGAAGCATCCCAAGACCGATATGATCCCTCAGATACTCAATTGCGGCAATCTGCCCGTTGGCAGCTACCGCCGTCTTGTTGATATTGGCAGTTTCACAATTTACGCTCCGATTAATCCGATTCCGGACATTCTTCAGAACCCTGACATTCTCAAATTCCAACACCGCCTTAGATGCTTCCATTAAATTGAGGGCGTCAGAGATCTGATCTCCTTCTTTGATATAAACAACATAATATTTCTTCCGGATAATAATCTTCGCGTCAATCTCAAACTGGCTGAAAAGCTCACGAATCTGCTCTGCCAGACCCTCCGTGCCGCAGTCAATCTCAAAATGATAAAAGCGGTCCGGTGAGCTGATCGAGCCTGCAGCTAAAAAGCATCCCCGAAGGAACGCTCTCCTGCAGCAGGTTTCGGCCAGCAGCCTCGAATCCGCCTGCTCCCGTTCCAGATACCCGTTTTCCCCGTCCCACTGCTTCACTGCCTGCAGGACACGGCGAACTGACTCCAGACCAGTTACCGTTACCGACTGACTGCCGCATTGAATCGTTTCTTTTTCTGTTATTATATTAAATGCTTTTGTTAAAATTGTAAAGCATTTTCTGCGTGTTCCTTCATTTTCTGCCCGGATTACCAGCTTTTCCCTGCCCGCATCCTGCACAACTCTGCCGTCAAACAACAGAATTGCAACCAGCTCCGCCAGCTGACAGTGCCTTGCCTGAGGGACCTGGCACGCCAGTTCTTCCTTTACCTGCGCAGAAAATGACAGATGCGTTGAATCTTTTTCCATTTATTTCCTCTTGTCAATATCCCGATGCTCGATGCGGATTCCGAATCCGCTTTCATGCTCTAAGCGGCGATACAGCGCATTGGCAATCGTGACAGACCTGTGACGGCCTCCCGTACAGCCAACAGCAATCACAAGCTGCGTTTTTCCCTCCGAAATATAATTCGGAATCAGAAAGCGAAGCATTTCCGTCAGCATATCCAAAAACTTTACCGCCTGCGGAAACTGCATGACATACTCGCTGACCGCCGAATCATTGCCGGTCAGCTCCCGCATCTCCGCAAAATAGTACGGATTCGGCAGAAAACGGACATCAAACACCAGATCCGCGTCCAGCGGAATCCCGTACTTGAACCCAAACGACGTTACCGTTACAAATAAGTTGTCGAACTCTTTGCCCTTCAGGAAAATATCCTCAAGCTGGCCGCGCAGTTCCCTGGTCAGCAGCTGACCGGTATTAATCACATAATCTGCCCGTTTCCGGAGAAAATCAAGAATCTTGCGTTCCTTTTCAATTCCCTGCTCTACGCGTCCACCCGGCGCTAATGGATGGCTTCGTCTTGTTTCCTTATAACGCTTCATCAGGCACGCATCGGACGCGTCCAGAAACAGGATATGAACGGATACACTGTTCTGCTGAAGCCCGTCCAAAACCGCCTTCAGCTGCGGCAGCATATCGTGATTCCTGATGTCAATTCCAAGTGCCACATTGTCCAGTCCGGAATCCGCGTGTGCCGCCAGATCCACAAACTTCAGGATCAACGGAATCGGGAGATTGTCCACGCAGTAAAACCCGAAATCCTCCAGAAACTTCAGAGCGGTCGTCTTTCCGGCACCGCTCATCCCCGTTACAATTACAATCTGCATAACGTCCCCTTTTTGCCGTCAGGCCAGCCGGCCTTTCCTGTCTGATACTGCTTCCAGGCTGTTTCAGAATTTTCCCGCAAGCTGGACTTCCAGCTCCATGCGAATACCGAAAGCCTCTTCGACACGCCTCTGCACCTCCATGCACAGCTCATAAATCTCGGACGCACTCGCGCCGCCCCGGTTGATCACAAAGCCCGCATGCTTTTCCGATACCTGTGCGTCGCCGATCCGAAACCCTTTCAATCCGGCATCCTCAATCAGCTTTCCGGCAAAGTACCCGGCCGGCCGCTTGAACGTGCTTCCGGCGCTTGCGAACTCTAACGGCTGTTTCTCCCGGCGTCGTCGGTTGTAGTCATCCATCTGCTCCTTAATCAGAGCGCGGCTTCGCCTGGTCAGCTGAAAACGCGCGGAAATGACTGTCTGTCTGTTCCTCGCAAAGGCGCTGGTCCGATAGCCAAGCTCCGCCTGATCTGCGTCAATCATTTTCAGCCCGCCGTCCGCAGACAGCACCAGTGCGTCCAGAAACAGCTGCTTTAACTCACCGCCGTAGGCTCCCGCGTTCATAATCAGACCGCCGCCGATTGTCCCAGGAATCCCTGCCGCAAACTCAAGGCCTCCAAAGCCAGCCTCCAAAGCCGCGGATGCCGCAGACGGAAGCATCACGCCCGCCTGCGCGGTCAGAATCCCGCTCTCTTCGTCAATTTTCAACCCGGTAAAATGACGGCGCATCGAAATCACAACGCCGTCAAAACCCGCGTCACTGACAAGCAGGTTGCTCCCCCTGCCGACAATCAGCGGCTCTAAGCCGTGCTCCCGGCAGACAGAAAACAGCGCCGCAAGCTCTTCCTCTGTTTCCGGCGCGGCAAAATACCTTGCCTCTCCGCCTGCGCGAAACGTCGTATAGTCCTTCATCGGCACATTTTCCTGCAGATTTTTCCCATGCAGCGCTTCAAGCAGCCATTTTTCCGCATTCATCAGTCTTCATCCACTTTCTTTGCCAGATTCTGCTGTACCCGGTTATACAGCTCTCTTGCCGCATTGTAGCCCATCTTCTTTTGACGATAGTTAACTGCCGCAGACTCTACAATGATGGCCAGATTACGGCCCGGACGGATCGGAATGTTGTGGCAGACTACCTTATTGCCAAGGAACTCGGTATAGTGTTCCTCAAGGCCAAGTCTGTCATACTCCTTATCCTTGTTCCAGTCTTCCAGATTGATTACCATATCGATCGACTGGGTATTCTTTACGCTTTCAACACCGAACAGCGTCTTTACATCAATGATTCCGATACCGCGCAGTTCAATGAAGTGTCTGGTGATTCCAGGCGCGCTTCCTACCAACGTATCGTCGCTTACCTTGCGAATCTCAACTACATCGTCCGATACCAGACGGTGTCCGCGCTTGATCAGCTCCAGCGCCGCTTCACTTTTTCCAATACCGCTTTCACCGGTAATCAGAACGCCTTCACCGTATACATCGACCAGAACACCATGAATGGAAATGGACGGTGCAAGCTCAACATTCAGCCAGCGAATGATTTCTGCCATTAACGGAGAGGTTTTCTTTTCTGAAATCATAACCGGAACCTTGTAACGGGAAGCAATCTGCAGAAACTCGTCATCCGGACGGTTGCTGGTTGAAAAAACGATGCAGGGGATCTGGCTGCTTAACAGCTTCTCGTACATCTCAGTTCTTCTTGCCGGTTCCATCTCTTCCATATAGGTATATTCGACCACTCCGATAATCTGAACACGTTCCTTATCAAAGTGCTCGTAATAGCCGGCCAGCTGCAGAGCGGGACGGTTTACGTCCGGATGGTACAGCTTGATTTTATCCGTGTTGATCTCACGGGTCAGCAGCTCCAGATTCATCTTCTGAATCAGGGAGGTAATCGAAACTCCGTTCATATTTTTTCCTCATTTCCGCGCGCCATCCGGAAAGACCGCTGATCTGCTTCCGAAAACGGCTGCCGCAAATTTTTCCTGTGCAGGCAAAAGCGACACGTTCTGCTTCTACACGCTATTTCTATTGTATCAAATACTGGCATCTCCTGTAAAGAGTTTTCCCGAAAATCAAGGATTTTGAGAGCTTCCCTAATGTGAAATCCCGCCTTGTGCCGACGGCACCTGCGTTTCTCCTTGCTGATGGAAAAAGCTCCACACCGCCTCCGCGGCCGGACGGTTCATCCCTTCCGCGGCGGCAATTTCATCAACCGACGCCGCCCGGATCGCGTAAATATCGCCGAATGCCCGCATTAACGCCCGTCTCCGCTTTTCCCCGATTCCGGGGATATCGTCGAGAATGGAATGCACTTCCTTCTTCCCGCGCAGGCTCTTGTGGTACGTAATCGCGAACCGGTGCGCCTCATCCTGAATGCGGGTAATCAGGTGAAATCCCTCCGAATGTGTGTCGATCGGAAGCTCGATATTATTGAAATACAGACCTCTGGTCCGGTGATGATCATCCTTTACCATACCGCAGACCGGGATCGAAAGGTTCAGATTTTTCAGCACCTCCAGCGCCATGTTTACCTGGCCGCGACCGCCGTCCATCATCAGAAGGTCCGGCATCGCGCAAAAACTGCTGCCATCTTCCTCCTGCCTCTGCTGCCGCAGTCCGCGCTCAAAACGCCTCGTCAGCACCTCGTACATGGACGCATAATCATTTGGTCCCTGAACTGTCTTAATCCGGAACTTCCGGTAATCGCTTCGTTTCGGCTTTCCGCCCTCAAATACGACCATTGATCCGACCGATTCCAGACCGCTTGTATTGGAAATATCGTACGCCTCCATCCGGTTGATTCCGGAAATACCAAGCCAGTTTTCGATTTCACGCAGCGCGCCGGTTGTCCGCTGTTCTTCCCGGACAATCCGGTCCCGGTCCTGCCGCAGCACCAGCCGCGCATTCTGTGCGGCAAGCTCCATCAGATGCTCCTTGGTTCCCCGTTTCGGCACCCGGATCTCTACCCTTTTCCCACGCTTTCCGGTCAGCCACTCCTGCAGCTCTTCCTGGTCCTCCAGCGTCTCCTGCACGTAAATTTCCCCCGGCAGATACGGAGTCCCCGCATAAAACTGCTGGACAAAGCTTGTCAGCACCGCAGCGCTGCCGTCCCCCTGCGCGACTGACAGATGATAATGCTCTCTTCCGATCAGCTTGCCCTCCCGAACAAAAAATACCTGCACGACTGCGTCATTTTCCTGCATCGCGCACGCAATCAGATCCCGGTCATCCAACGAGCTGCTGTCCGTGATCTTCTGCTGCTCGGCAATCCGCTTGATACTCTCGATAAAGTCCCGGTACTTTGCCGCCTCTTCAAATTCCAGCTCGGCGGCCGCCGCCTTCATCTTCTGCTCCAGCTCCCGTTTCAGGCCGCCGTAGCCGCCATTTAAAAGCGTAATTACCAGGCTGATTTTTTCCTGGTACTCCTTTGTACTGACTGTTCCCCGGCACGGAGCCATGCACTGCCCGATGTGGTAATTCAGACATGGGCGCTCCTTTCCGATATCCCTCGGAAGTACCCGGCTGCAGGTACGGATCCCGTACAGCTTGTGAATCAGCTCCAGCGTATCCTTGACGGCTGTTCCGCTCGGATACGGGCCGAAGTACCGGGACTTATCGCGTTTCCGGTGCCTTGCCAGCATGACACGCGGATACGCTTCCTCAACAGTCACCCGGATATACGGATAGGCCCGGTCATCCATCAGCATCGTATTGTAACGCGGTCTGTGTTCTTTGATCAGATTACACTCAAGCACAAGCGCTTCCATTTCAGAATCGGTCACAATATATTCAAAATACGAAACCTGAGAAACCATCTGATCGATTTTGAATGAATGCTTTTTTCCATTCTGAAAATACTGCCGCACCCGGTTGCACAGCTTAATTGCTTTTCCGACATAAATGATCTCGTCCGAAGCGTCGTGCATCAGATACACACCTGGCTTCTCCGGCAGCTTCTTCAGTTCCTCTTCCAGATTAAAATCGGCACGCATCCTTCGTCCCCTCCTTAAATTTTTCATATCTAAATGAAACAGGAACCCCCAGCCTCCGTTTCCGGTACTGAGGGTTCTCGTTTGAGCGGATCTGAATCCGCATATTGTTTTAGTTCTGGGCATCCTCTGCTGCCTGCAGCTGCGGAACAGCACTCTCTGCTTCCTGGTCTGCTTCTGCCTTGGACGGATGATACTTATGGAAAATCTCCATGAACTCTTTTCCAGTGATGGTTTCCCGTTCAATCAGGAACGCTGCGATTTCATCTATCACATCCCGGTTCTCGGAAATCATCTGCTTTGCCCGCTCATAAGCTTCCTTCAGTACCTTCATCACTGCCTGATCCACACGGGCTGCAGTCGCGTCCGCGCAGTTCAGAACGGTATGTCCATCAAGATACTGGTTCTCTTCCGTTTCAAGAGCCATCAGACCGAACTCATCCGACATACCGAACATGGTAATCATACGTCTCGCGTAAGAAGTTGCCTTCTCGATATCATTGGCAGCTCCGGTCGTAACGCTGTGAAAAATGACTTCCTCTGCGGCACGTCCGCCAAGCGCCATGGTGATCATCGCAAGAATCTCATCCTTGGAATTGAGGAACCTCTCTTCCTCCGGCGTCTGCATGACATACCCCAGCGCGCCCATGGTACGCGGTACAATCGTAATCTTCTGCACCGGCTCTGAATCCTTCTGCAGCGCGCCGATCAGCGCATGTCCAACCTCATGGTAGGAAACAATGCGGCGCTCTTCCTGATTCATCACACGGTCCTTCTTCTCCTTACCGACCAGAACAACTTCAACTGCTTCTAACAGATCCTTCTGGGATACCAGGTTTCTTCCTGCTTTTACCGCATTGATCGCTGCCTCGTTGATCATATTGGCCAGATCGGAACCGACCGCTCCGCTCGTTGCAAGCGCAACTGCCTTCAGGTCAACGGTCTCGTCCATACGCACATCCTTTGCATGGACACGAAGAATCTCTTCCCGGCCCTTCAGATCAGGGCGGTCTACGATCACCCGACGGTCAAAACGTCCCGGACGAAGCAGCGCCGGATCCAGAATCTCCGGACGGTTGGTCGCCGCCATAACGAGAACTCCCTTGGACGCATCAAAACCATCCATCTCAGACAACAGCTGGTTTAACGTCTGCTCGCGCTCATCGTTGCCTCCGCCGTACCGGCTGTCACGGCTCTTTCCAATCGCATCAATCTCATCAATGAAGATAATACACGGCGCATTCTGCTGCGCCTGCTTGAACAGGTCGCGCACTCTCGACGCGCCGACACCGACAAACATCTCAACAAAGTCCGAACCGGACAGTGAGAAAAACGGCACATGCGCTTCTCCTGCAACTGCCTTTGCAAGCAGTGTCTTACCGGTTCCAGGCGGGCCGACAAGCAGTGCCCCCTTCGGAAGCTTCGCTCCGATCGTTGCGTACTTCTGCGGATTGTGCAGGAAATCAACAATCTCCGTCAGGGATTCCTTTGCTTCGTCCTCTCCGGCAACATCCTTAAAGGTCACTCCGGTTTCCCGGTTCATATACATCTTTGCGGTAGACTTGCCAACGCCCATCACACTGCCTCCGCCGGACATGCGGCGAAGCAGAAATCCCATCAGCCCCCAGACAAGAACAATCGGGAGAACGTACATTAATATAAAGTCAAAAATCCCGGAACCTGCCGAGCTCTCTTCTCCCGTATATGTCACACCGGCGTCTCTTAAATCCTGATACAGCTTCTGATCCGGCAGATACGGCGTATAATAGGAAACCCGGTACTCGTCCTTCAGCGAAAACTGAATCTCAGAACCGCTTATGACTACCTTTTCCACATCTCCGTCCTGCAGCCAGGAAATAAACGTATCGTAAGATACTTTTTTATTTGTCTGCGATCTGACCAGCCGGTCAATCCCGGTGATCAGAAGAAGCGTCAATACACCAACTGCAGCAAGAATCAGAATCAGCTGCAGATTCCGGTTATTCTTGCCGTTCGGCTTTTGATCTCTGTTATTATTATCCACGTTATCCTCCACTGTTTTCATGTACTCTCGGAGTCTCTTGCACATCTGCCATTCGGCTGTTTTCCAGTCCGACAAACCGGACACTTCGTCCGGCTTCCGGCTTTCCAGCTTCGGCAGCTGCCAAAACCTTACCGTCCACGCACTGCGCAAACCGTAACGTCAAAACACCATATTACAGATTATAACGGGTGCGTTTCGATAAATCAAGGGAAAAGCTTTCTTTTTTTTCGTATTTCCGGAAGTTTTCATAAAATTACCGCCTGCTTTTTTC
>CAJMMH010000015.1 GCA_905214365.1 uncultured bacterium | reverse complement strand
AGCAGTTATTTGGTTATGAGCAAGTAGCAAAGCGGATTGCGAATATCCGCTTGACTTCGGAGCAGAACTGCGCAGAAAAGATGAAAAAGAATAAACAGGAATGAAATATGGCAGAACAGAAAGAAGGAAAAGAGTCCGTTCTTCTGCGAGAAGGAGAGCGGATTGACGATCTGGAGCGCGATGGTCTGGTACTGATTCAGAACGCAGGGCGTTTCCGTTACGGAGTGGACGCTGTGCTGCTGTCGTGGTTTGCACAGGCGAAGGAAGGGGAAACGGTGCTTGATCTCTGTACAGGAACCGGTGTGATTCCAATCTTGATGACAGCAAAGACGCAGGCTGCGCATTTTTCCGCGTTGGAAATCCAGCCGGAGGTTGCCGATATGGCTGCGCGCAGTGTGTGCTTAAACGGGCTTGAAGACCGGATTTCTGTTGTCAGAGGCGATGTAAAGGAGGCTTCCCGTATCTTCGGGGGAGCTTCTTTTGACATCGTTACAGTCAATCCGCCGTATCTGGCGGGAAACGGCGGCATTCACAACGCGGACGAAAGCAAAGCGATTTCCAGGCATGAGATCCTCTGTACGTTAGAGGATGTGATCAGGGAAAGCAGCCGCGTATTAAAGCCGGGCGGACGGATTTATATGGTGCACCGGCCATTTCGCCTGACTGATATTCTGGTAACAATGAGCGCAAACCGGATTTCGCCGAGACGTCTGCGGATGGTATATCCGCGTGTATCGAGAGAGGCAAATCTAGTATTGATTGAAGGCATCCGGGGTGGACGCACGCAGATTAAGGCAGAGCCGCCGGTGATCCTGCAGGAAGAAAATGGAGAAGAAACGCTGCTGATTAAGCAGATTCACGGGAGAGCGTAACCGGCAGAGCAGAGAAGCGGAGAGGAAAAGCAGATGGAACAGACAGCAGGAAAATTATATTTGTGTGCAACGCCGATCGGAAATCTGGAGGATATCACATTCCGGGTGATTCGGACGCTGAAAGAGGTAGATCTGATTGCCGCGGAGGATACCAGAAACAGCATTAAGCTGCTGAATCATTTTGAGATCAATACGCCGATGACAAGTTACCATGAGTACAATAAGTATGACAAGGCGGATTACCTGGTACAGCAGATTCTGACCGGAAAAAATGTCGCCTGCATCACGGACGCGGGAACGCCGGGAATCTCCGATCCGGGAGAAGTACTTGCAGCAAAGTGCTGGGAAGCCGGAATTACGGTAACTTCACTTCCGGGTCCAGCCGCATGTGTGACTGCGCTTACCATGTCGGGACTTCCGACTAGACGGTTCTGCTTTGAAGCATTTCTGCCGTCTGATAAAAAGGAGCGAAAAGAAGTCCTGGAGGAACTGAGACGGGAAACAAGAACCATCGTATTGTATGAAGCTCCGCATCATCTGGTAAAGACACTGGAGCAGCTGCAGGAGACGCTCGGCGACCGGAAAATCAGTCTGTGCAAGGAGCTGACCAAGCGGTATGAAACAGTATTCCGCAGCACAATCGGCGGTGCAGCGGCGTATTACCGGGAAAACGAGCCGAAGGGCGAATTTGTTCTGGTAATCGAAGGACTGGACCGGAAAATCGTACAGGAAGAGAAAATCCGCGCCTGGGAGGAAATTTCTCTCGAAGAGCATATGAAGCAGTACGAGGATCAAGGCATTGACCGGAAAGAAGCGATGAAATTAGTGGCAAAGGACCGCGGCATCAGCAAGCGGGACGTATATCAGGCGCTGCAGGGGAAAGCTTGATAAAACAAACAATAACAAAAGTCACAGGTCTTGGATTGCGGCGTATACAAACAAAAAATAGAAAACATGTAACCTCACGTTCCTTTTTCACGTCATAAAGGGTGAAGAGGACGGTACAGAAATCGGGGGAGGCGAGCGGATGAAGGATGAAGAAATCATTGATCTGTACTGGAAACGGGATCCGGAGGCAGTTCGGGAAACGGAAGCCAGCTACGGTGCAAAGCTGAACAGACTGTCCTTCGGGATTCTTGGCAGCAGGGAGGACGCGGAAGAAAGCGTCAATGATACATACCTGAAAGCATGGAATTCCATACCGCCGCAGCGGCCCCGTTTTTTCTTTGCCTATCTGGCAAAAATCTGCCGTTTTCTTTCCTTTGACCAGCTCGACTGGCGCGGCGCAAAAAAGCGCAGCGCGGTTGTCGTTGAGCTGACGGAGGAAATGGAGCAGTGTATTCCGGATTCCCGGCATGAATACGCGGCTCAGGGAGAAGAAATCGGGCGCGCCATTTCTTCTTTCCTGTGGGAGCAGCCCAAGGAAGAACGGATGCTGTTTCTGCAGCGGTACTGGTACGGGAAAAGCGTCAGGGAGCTGGCAGAGGAAACGGAAATGACGGAAAGCAATGTGAAAGTCCGACTGTACCGGATTCGCGGCCGGCTGAAGCAATATCTGGAAAGCGAGGGCATTTGGGTATGACGGGTAAGGATCTGCTGGAAGGATTAAGCTTTCTTGATGAGAAGATGATTGAAGAACTGAGCAGGGAGGAAAAAAGCCAGGAAAGCAGCGATAAAGTTGGTGATACGGAGACACCCCTGTCGGATAATGTTATTTACCGTATCCGGACCCGGACAAGAAGGCGGGAACTGCGCAAAGCAGTCGCAGCGGCAGCAGCCGGGATGGTTGTTTTTCTTGGAGGAGCAGCTGTCGGACATCTGATGGACTGGGGGAAAAAGACAGAACATGAGACAGAAATGCTTGCATCCCCGAAAAATGCGGATGGAAACAACGATGGATATGCAGCAGCGGAACCGATGACTGAACAGGATATGATTAGTGTGCTGTCTGAGGAGCAGGCGGCAGATCCTGTTTCATCGTCATTTGCAGTGGATGAAAGTTTTTCCGTGCGTATCGATCTGCAGAGCGTTGTTGTGAACTTAGGAACGCCTCATATGCCGGAGGCCGGGAAAACGGATGTAAAAGCAAACGTATGGGAAGAAACGGAAGTATACCTTTATAAACAGGATCAGTTTACCGCGGTCTTTCAGCAGGAAGGAATTGTGTACCAGATTACGGCTTCTGATCTGAAAAAAGCGGTGCAGGCAGCGGCGGAACTGATTTATAATGGTCGAACTGTAATTGTTAAATAAGAAAAAAGAAAGGACGGTAAGATTATGAGAAAGAAAAATCTGAGAGCAGCGGCAATCGGACTGATCATCGGAAGCGCGCAGCTGATGCAGGCAGCAGCTATGCCGGTGTGGGCGGAAACAGAGCTGCAGACAGAAGGAACAGCATCCGAGGAAACAACGGAGAAAACGATGAACACAAAACCAGACCGCGGACTGTCGGAAAATGGAAGCGCATTGGTTGACGCAGATAACCAGATCGGAGCAGCGCTGACAGAAAAGCTGGCGGCAAGCGGAAAAAATGTTTTCCTTTCCTCATACAGTATTGCGTCCGCGCTTGCTATGCTTGCTCATTGTTCGGAAAGCGGGGAACAGATTGAAGCGCTGAAGGAATTCCTGGGATATGATGAAATGACAGAAGAGCAGATACTTGAAGCGCAAAAGGAGCTGGCAGCGGCAATCGGAATCAGCATGGATGATACAGAATCGGCAGATGAAACTCCGGAGACAAAGCCGGGAAGCATGGAAAACTCCGGGATTCCGGAAACTATTTTGGAGAATGCAAACGCAATTTATATCGACGACCAGCTAAATACCGTTTCCGCATTCCCAGATCTGACGAAGCTTCTGGAGGATGGCTACCGCGCGGTGCTGAAGCAGACCGATCTGTCTTCGGGAGATACGATGAACGAGATTAATCAGTGGGTGGATGAAAAAACGCACGGATTGATTGATTCAATTTTGGATGAGCCAATGAGCGAGGACATCCGTATGACGCTGCTGAACGCGGTGTATTTCAAAGCGGCATGGCTTCGCGCGTTCCAGAAAGAGGCAACGGATCAGCAGGCATTCCACGGAACTGAAGGCAGCGCAGAGGTATCCATGATGCATCAGCAGGAGTCGTTTGATTATGCGGAAAACGATGATTACCAGATGGTCCGCCTGCCGTATTACGGCGGTTATGTGATGACCGTTTACCTGCCGAAGGATGCGAAAACTGCGGAAAAATGGAGTGAAGAGGGCTATCTGCAGTCACTTGGCAGCGAGACACAGGAATGGGACTCCAGAGAGGTGCTGCTGTCTCTGCCGAAGTTTGAGCTGGAATGTGAAGCGGAGCTGAAGGATACGCTTCAGGAACTGGGACTGGATACTCTTTTCAATGAAAGTGTGTATGACCGCGTGAGCGAGGATCCGCTTGCAGTTGGTTCTGTGATCCATAAGACCGCGATCAAAAATGATGAAAATGGAACTGAGGCGGCGGCAGTTACAATGATCACGATAGAAGCCTGCGCGCTGGTTGAGTCGGTAGAAATGACAGTGGATCATCCGTTTTATTTCACAATTTCCCATCAGGAAACCGGTCTGAAGCTGTTTGAGGGATGCATTTTCAACCTTTCATAATTGATGTACTCTCGGAATCTCTTATGCACCCGGCTTTGCGGCTGATTTTCCGCTGGAGATGTCTGAATTTTATCAACGTACGCACCGCGTACGCTTCAAAAATTCAGACACCTCCGACAAAAAACCTCTCGCAAAGCCAGGCACAACGAGATTCCGAAAACACAGCATATTGTAAAAATAAAATAGAATATTTTAGAAAACAGAAAGGCATTCCTGGTTAATCGGAGTGCCTTTTTTGGTCAAGCGGATATTCGCAATTGAAGCAGGGGACTTCCTTGATTTGTTAAAAAGAAGATAGTTATAGACATTTTCAGGGGAAACTTCTATAATGAAAACAGCGGATCGGGCGAAGCATGAAGAGGAAAAGCAGGGGGCTGTTTTATGGGGCGGTTTGGAGAGGTACAGATAAAGAAAATTTTGCGCGATTCCAGGATTGGAATGTGGCGGATTGAAATAGAAGAGGGAAAACCACCGCGCTTTTATGCGGATGAGGTCATGAATGAATTACTGGGTGTTTCAGAAACAATGACAGCGGAAGAGCGATTTTTGTTTCATCGGAAGAAGATTCATCCGGATGATCAGAAGCTGTTTGAAGAATATGCTAATAGACTGATGACGGAGCGGACGGAGATTGTGTACCGTTATATTCATCCGATTTCCGGTGAAATGTTTGTGCGCTGTGCAGGAGCGAGAGATGAGTCCATTCAGGCATATGTCTCTATTGAAGGAACCCATCAGGATATTTCTGACACTGCTCGGCTGGAAAAAAATAACATGGCGGAGCAGCGTCTGGCAAAGATTAATAATTCGCTGCGGCGCAGGCAGGAGCTGCAGGATGATTATTACCGGAAACTGCTGGATATCCAGAACAGCGGCGTTATGGCGTATACGCTTCCCGGACATCAGATGATTCATATGAACGCAGAGGCTCTGAGGATGTATGATCTGAAAAGTGTCGATGAGGCGCAGAAAAATCTGGACCTTGTTCTGAAGGATGTTTATTACCCGGATCCTGGAACCATTGATCAGTTGAAACAGCTGCGTACCCGGAATGGATCTGTAGATTATGAATGTGTTCTGCGCAAAGGAAAAGAAAATGAATGTCATATTCTGGCAAAAACCAAGGTTGTCCAGCTGCCGAACGGCGAAACGGCCGTTGTAACGGCGTTCCTTGATATCTCGGATATGATTACGTTAAAAAATGCACTGAAAAAGGCAGAGGCAGGAAGTCGGGCAAAGTCAGCCTTTCTGTTTGCCATGTCTCATGATCTGCGAACACCAATGAATGCGATTATTGGTTATGCGGAACTGATAGAGGCGCACTGGGGCGAGCAGGAATGCACGAAAAAATATCTGCATAAGCTGAAGGAAGCGAGTCAGTTCCTGCTTTCTCTGATTGGAAATATACTGGAATTATCCCGGATTGAAAGCGGAAAAGAATCGCTGCATGAGGAACCGTGGAACCTGTTGAATATTAATGAAACTCTGGATGTTGTTATGGACGGCGATATTTCCCCAAAACAACTGACGATGAACCGGTCAATTCAGGTCAGGCATACGGATATTATCTGTGACGCAATGAAAATGCGGGAAATCATTATGAATCTGCTGAGTAATGCGATCAAGTATACGCCGACGGGCGGAACGGTCGGAATCACGATTGAAGAGCTGCCGTCTGAGCAGGAAGGATATGCTCTATACCGTACCACAGTATCAGATACGGGAATTGGCATCGGAAAAGAATACATTCCCCATTTATTTGAGGCATTTTCGAGAGAACGGAGTTCATCGGAAAGCGGAATTAAAGGAACCGGGCTTGGGCTCAGTATTGTGAAGTCATTTACAGAGCTGATGCATGGAACCATTGAGGTTGAAAGCAAGCCAGGAAAGGGAACGAAATTTATTCTCACAATTCCGCACCGGATTGCCAGTCCGGAAGAGATCGCTTCCAGGGAGAAAGCGGATGATACGGAACAGGTAAAGGCATCGCTGGCAGGTAAACGGATCCTTCTGGCGGAGGATAATGAACTGAATGCGGAAATTACAATGACAATTCTGGAGGACGCGCATTTGCAGGCAGAGCTGGCAAAAAACGGCGAGCAGGCGATAGAAATGCTGAAAAAGACACCGGTTGGATATTATGATCTGATTTTAATGGATATTCAGATGCCGGTGCTGAATGGATATGAAGCGTCCGCAAAGATCCGCAGGCTGCCGGATGAACGGGCAAAAATTCCGATTATTGCGATGACTGCCAATGCATTTGAGGAAGACCGGCAGGCGGCGTTTGAGGCGGGGATGGACAACTATGTAGTTAAGCCAGTGGAGATCGGAACACTTCTGAGTACGATGGCGAAAACGCTGAAGAAGCAAAGAATAGTCAGTTACTGTTCACGGTAGGAATTTTCTGAACTGAAAATTCCGTAAGATAACATAGTGGTTGTGGGATTTTGCCGATTCTGCATGCGAAGCATCGGCAAAATCCGTTACTGTTTGAGCGTAGCGTGAACAGTAACAATAATCAGTATTCCGTGAAAAAACAATATCGTCTTTTTATAGATTATGCTATAATAGAATTATCTTTTACAGACAGGGGGAAGGATGCGTTCCCCCTCTTTTTGTGAAGAAAACATGGGCTTTCAGGGGACGGTACATAGTTAGCTTCAAACCAGTCAGGTTTCTGGACAGGTACATAAGAGATTCTGGAAGCGCATAAATCCAACAGGGAGGAGAAAGGGCAGAATGAAAGAACTGAAGTTTATCGGCCGGTATGTGAAACGGTACGGATTCAAGTATATCCTTGGCATCGTTTCACTGTTTGTTGTAGACCTCGTTAATGTCTATATTCCGCAGTACACCGGTGAGATCACGGATGGTCTGAAGGGCGGTACACTGGATATGGATGGACTGATGGCATTGGTATGGAGGATTCTTCTGTTTGGCGTGATCATCGCGATTGGCCGGTTCGGATGGCGGTATTTTATTTCGCTTCCGTCAAGAGCGATTGAGCGCGACATTCGCAATGACATGTTTGGACACCTGGAGACGCTGTCTATGCGCTACTTCAACGAGCATAAGACCGGCGATCTGATGGCACATTTTACAAATGATCTGGGATCAGTGCGCCAGCTGCTTGGATTCGCCGTGATTACGGCGTTCGATTCATCGGTCATGTTGATTCTGGTACTGTTAAAGATGGTGCGCTATGTCAGCTGGAAGCTGACGATTCTGGCAGTACTTCCGATGATTATTATTGTTTTCGGTGACTACGCATACGGAAAGATCATGCACCGGAAGTTTTTAGAGAAGCAGGAAGCATTTTCTGAGCTGACGGATCAGGTGCAGGAAGCGGTATCCGGTATCCGCGTTATCAAGGCGTTTGTGCAGGAGCATAAAGAGTTAGCTGCGTTCGCGAAGATGAACGCGTTCAATAAGGAAAAGAACATGGGTGTTGTCCGCATTCAGGCGCTGTTTATGCCGGTACTCGATCTGATTGTCGGTGTGAGCAGCCTGCTGACGCTGCTTTATGGCGGCTACCTAGCGATTGCCGGAGATATTACGCTTGGACAATTTGTCGCGTTCAACCAGTATGTTACGATGTTAGTATGGCCGATGTTAGCGGCGGGCGAGTGCATTACCTATGTGTCGCAGGGACTGGCTTCCATCAAACGTATTATGATGATTTTTGCGGAGAAGCCGGAAATTGTCAATGATGAGCGCGTAAAGCCTGCGATTACAAAGCTGGAGGGTGAGATTGATCTGGATGACCTGACTTTTGCGTATCCGGATCAGAAGGAAGTTCCCGTACTTCAGAATATCAGGGTTCATGTGCCGAAGGGAAGTACACTGGCGATCCTTGGACGGACCGGAAGCGGAAAGTCTACGCTTGCGAATTTGCTGCTGCGCCTATACAATACGCAGTCAGATATGATCCGGATTGACGGACATCCGCTCTGTGAGATTCCGCTGGAGGTGCTTCGTCAGGATATCGCGTATGTGCCGCAGGACAATTTCCTGTTTTCCGATACGCTGGAGCACAACATTGCGTTTGGCGCAAAGAATAAGGAGCGCGATGCAGTATACCGCGCGGCTCAGGATGCGTGCATCCACGACAATATCATGGATTTTCCGCAGAGATATGATACGATGGTCGGCGAGCGCGGCGTGACACTGTCAGGGGGACAGAAGCAGAGAAGTTCGATTGCCCGCGCGTTGATGAAGGACGCGCCGATTCTGATTCTGGATGATGCGCTGTCTGCGGTTGATACCAATACGGAGGAGCAGATTCTGCAGAACCTGCACCGCAATCGTGCAGGAAAAACAACGCTGATTATTGCGCACCGGATTTCCACGATCCAGGATGCGGATAAGATTCTGGTGTTGGACGAAGGACATGCGGCCGAATACGGAACGCATGAGGAACTGATGAAAAAGAATGGAATTTACCGGAGTATTTATGAGAAGCAGCAGCTGGAAAAGCAGCTGAGTGAGGAAGGAGGAGAGCGGAAATGAGTTTGTCCAGAAAGAAAAACGAACATCAGGAAGAAGTTCATTATGAAGGAAACGCGCTTCTGAGAATGCTTTCCTATATGAAACCTTACTGGAAAAGTATGGCACTCTGCCTGCTTCTTGTGCTTGTGATTACCGGTCTGGAGCTGTACAAGCCAATCCTGATCGGCAATGCGATTGATCAGTATATTACCGGGGATTATCAGCCGGGCGAACTGGTGCAGGAGCGTTTTCACGGTGTTGTCTTTGCTGCGTTGAAATACATTGCAGTTCTGCTGATCCTGTTTGTATGCAATCGTGTGCAGTATCTGATGCTGCAGGAAACCGGACAGAAGATCATTTATGAAATGCGCAATCAGCTGTTCACGCATATCCAGAGCCTGTCCATGAGGTTCTTTGATCTGACACCGGTTGGAAAGATTGTAACCCGTGTTACCAATGACGTTGAAGCAGTGAATGATCTGTACACCAATATCCTGGTTAAGCTTTTTAAAAACGTAGTGAAAATCCTCGGACTGGCTGTGGTTATGCTGGTGCTGGACGTTCATATGGCGCTGGTATCGTTTGTGATGGTTCCGTTAGTTGTTGTTCTAACTATTGTGTTCAAGCGGATTTCGCGGAAAACGTATCAGATGACGAGAACGAGAATTACCGCGCTGAATACGTTTCTGTCGGAGCATCTATCCGGCATGAAGGTCATCCAGATCTTTAACCGGGAAAAGGAAAAGTATCAGGAGTTTGAAGCAAACAGCGAGGATCTGTACCGCGCAAACTTCCGCGAAATCATGGTATTCGCGATCTTCCGTCCGGTGATCTATCTGGTGTCCATTATTGCGCTTGCAATCGTGCTGGCGAACGGCGGACAGGGCGTGCTGGCAGGAACGATTTCCTACGGAACATTGTATATCTTTATCCAGTATATCAATTCATTTTTTGAGCCGATCCAGGAGCTGGCAGAGCAGTTTTCTACGCTTCAGTCGGCAATCGCGTCGGCGGAAAAGATCTTCACGCTGTTAGATGAAAAGCCGCTGATCCACGATCCTGAGAAGCCGGTTGTGCTGCCGCAGATTCGCGGAAAGATTGAGTTTGACCATGTATGGTTTGCGTACAACGGTGAGGATTATATTCTGCGCGATGTAAGCTTTACTATCGAGCCGGGACAGAAGGTAGCGTTTGTCGGAGCGACCGGAGCCGGAAAATCTTCAATTCTGAACCTGATCGGACGCTACTATGACATTCAGAAGGGCGAAATCCGGATTGACGGAATAAACATCAAGGATATGACGAGAGATCAGATCCGAGGGGCAATCGGGCAGGTACAGCAGGATGTCTTTATTTTTACCGGAGACATTAAGAGCAATATCCGCCTGAGAAATGATGCGATTACCGATCAGGAAGTCATTGACGCGGCGCGTGAGGTCAATGCGGCCCGCTTTATTGAAAAACTGCCGCAGCAGTACGATGAATCAGTTTCCGAGCGCGGAGCCACCTTCTCGGCGGGACAGCGTCAGCTGCTGTCTTTTGCCCGGACGCTTGCGTTTAATCCGGCGATTCTGATTCTGGACGAGGCAACTGCCAACATTGATACGGAAACCGAGCAGTGGATCCAGGAAGCACTCGAAACATTGATGAAGGGCCGCACAACGATTATGGTCGCACACCGTTTGTCAACGATCCAGCATGCAGACAAGATCATTGTTATGCACAAAGGAAAAATCCGCGAAAGCGGAACCCATCAGGAACTGCTGGAGCAGGGGGGTATTTACAAGAAGCTGTATGAGCTGCAGCTGTCATAATTAGGAGTCAAAGAAAAAATGTGCTCTCGGAATCTTTTATGCACCTGTCTTTGCGGCCGATTTTCCGCCGGAGATGTCTGAATTTTATCAACGTACGCACCGCGTACGCCTCAAAAATTCAGGCATCTCCGACAAAAAATCCTCTCGCAAATTCAGGTACAACGAAATTCCGAGAACACATAAAAACAGGAAAGGAGGGGCGTCGGAAACGCGTGGCATAAGAGTTTGCAGGACATACGCCTGCGCGTTGGCTGGCGCATCAGGTAATGACAGAAGGAGACGAAAGAAGAGCAGAGATTACAGCGTTGCTGAAACAGGCAGAAAAGCCGGTATCCGGCAGCTTTCTCGCACAGAAGATGAAAGTCAGCCGTCAGGTGATCGTGCAGGATATCGCGCTGCTGCGGGCGTCAAACCGGAACATTATCGCGACCAACAAGGGATATCTGTATGCGTCCGGAACTGGAAAGACCGGCGTGTTCCGGCGTACATTTCTGGTCAGCCATGACGATTCAGGCATGGAGGAAGAATTGCAGCTGATTGTAGACAACGGCGGCCGACTGCTGGACGTGGTTGTCGATCACGAAATTTATGGACAGATCACGGTTGATTTGCTGTTGGAAAACCGCAGGGACGTGCAGGAATTTCTGGAGAAAATCAGAAGCGGAATTGCCCGCCCGCTGAGCGTTTTAACCAATGGAAAGCATTATCATACCGTAGAAGCGGATCGGGAAGAGATTCTTGACCGGATCGAACAGCAGCTCAGAGAAAAAAACTACTTGATTTCACCGGAATAATATGTTAAACTTCCCTCTGACTGACAAGACAGCTGACAAGACAATGAATTTTTAAGATCTTGCTGCGCCTGAATTTACAGGAGTCTAAAAGAAAGCGGAGGGAAGTATGGAACAGGCAAAGAAAATACTGAATCGTATTTTTATTGACGGATTGAGCGGCATGGCGCTTGGTCTGTTTTCAACACTGATTATCGGAACCATTATTGCACAGATCGGAACGCTGATTGGCGGGCCGCTCGGTAATTACCTGATTGCGGTCAGCAAGGTGGCAAAGACATTAACGGGCGCTGGCATCGGCGTCGGCGTTGCGTGCAAGTTTAAGGAGGGACCGCTGGTAACGGTATCCGCGGCAGTAGCCGGTATGATCGGCGCGTTTCCGGCTGCGCCGGAAGCAATTACGCTTGGCGCTCCGGGCGAGCCGCTCGGCGCGTTTGTCGCAGCGTATGTAGCAATTGAAATTGGAGGTCTGGCAGCAGGAAAGACCAAGGTTGATATCCTTGTCACCCCGTTTTTGGCAATTTGTGCCGGAGCGGCAGTCGGTATGCTGGTCGGTCCGTATATTACAGAGTTTATGAAGTGGCTCGGCAGTCTGGTTAATGTCAATGTTGAGCAGTCTCCGGTCATCGGAGGCATCATTGTATCCGTACTGATGGGAATGATTCTGACGCTGCCGATCAGTTCCGCAGCAATCGGAATTTCCATGGGACTGACCGGCCTGGCGGCCGGAGCAGCAACGATCGGCTGCTGCTGTCAGATGGTTGGCTTTGCGGTAGCAAGCTACCGGGAAAACAAGGTCGGCGGACTGATCGCACAGGGAGTCGGTACTTCCATGCTGCAGATCCCCAATATTGTGCGTAAGCCGGTGATCTGGCTGCCAGCAATCATCTCCAGTGCCATTCTTGGACCGATTGCCTCGGCGCTGCTTCATATGGTAAGTACGCCGGTTGGTTCCGGTATGGGTTCCGCCGGTTTTGTCGGACAGATTGCCGCCTACGGCGCAATGACGGAAGCCGGTATGGCTCCGTGGCTGGCGCTGGTACAGATTGTGCTGATGCATTTTGTACTCCCGGCGCTTGTAACTTTCTTTATTTCCGAGTTTATGCGCCGCAAGGGCTGGATTAAGGACGGCGATATGGCGCTGACGCTGTAATAAGGAATCAGGTTAGTCCTGGCAGTTGTAGGATAGCTGTCTGAAGCGGGACAGCAAATAAACGGATTGCAGTCAATTGAATGAAAACGCATTGGAGCGTGTCTGATAAGGAAAAATCAGGCACGCTCCTTTTCGGTTGAATGCTTTTTTGAGGGGATCAATCAGCAGCAGTCGGATAGTCAAAGGATACCCGTTTGGTAACGTGGGGATTGTATTTCTGTCCCATTGCGACGTGAGCCGGGTGGTTCAGATACTGTCCAAGAACCGTTTCATCCGCGAGATCCATAATAACCATTAAATCCATGTTTGCAGGCCGGTTGACGCAGTTCGGGTGAACTTCTGTGTGAAGGACACCGGGAACCTCCTGTTCCAGTCTGGTGAATACGGATTGAAATTCAGCAAGATTTTCCGGACCGAAAAAATCAGGTTCAAAGGTAAAGATAACATAATGCTTCAGCATGGCGAGAACTCCTTTCATCTGTAATTGCGATAAATACAGTATATAACATGGGAGGGGAAATGAAAAGAGACGAGAAAAAATGCAGCAATATTTTTGCACTTTCTGGAAGAGCGGCAGAAAAAATGCAGAGTTGTTTGTGAAAAAGTTCACTTGCATTTTCCTTGCTTCTGTTATATGATAGTAACAGCAGGCAGGGATGCTGCCTGACTAATAATTAATCTTCAGGGCGGGGTGCAAGTCCCCACCGGCGGTATAGTCCGCGAGCCTGATTTCGGGCATGAACCGGTGAGATTCCGGTACCGACGGTATAGTCCGGATGCAAGAAGATAGCGAGAAAAGCTCTGGGTCTGTGCGGATTCCGGAGCTTTTTCTATGGATTTTCTAGAGCATGTTTGAAAAAGAATGCAGCGTTCATCGGACGGCTCTTAACGGAAATCTGTTATCTATCTCCCCGAAAGTAAGGAGAATGTGATGGAAAAGAAAAAAATGAATGTACGTGCAATCGCTTTTGTCGCAATGCTTGGCGCGCTGTCTACGGTGCTGATGATGTTCCGGATGCCGCTGCCGTTTGCGCCGACTTTTCTGGATTTTGATATTGCCGAGCTTCCGGCGC
Source organism: uncultured bacterium (assembly GCA_905214365.1). Classification (GTDB taxonomy): domain Bacteria; phylum Bacillota; class Clostridia; order Lachnospirales; family Lachnospiraceae; genus Anthropogastromicrobium. The sequence goes on along the minus strand of CAJMMH010000015.1, from coordinate 5,044 downwards.
TGTTTGCCGGCTTCTTTCTCGGACCGGTCAGCGGCTGCGCAGTTGTGCTGGTGAAGAATGCGCTGAAGCTGCTGATTCAGGGAACCAATACCGCGTTTGTCGGTGACTTTATGAACATTGCGGCAAGCATCAGCTTTGTCCTTCCGGCGTCTCTGATTTATCGTTCCTTCCACACGAAAAAGGGAGCGGTTGCTAGCATGACTGTAGGAACGCTGGTTGTCAGTGTGATCTGCATTATCCTGAATCTTTATGTTTCCTTCCCGCTGTACGCGAGATTGTACGGAATGTCAATGCTTGATATCGTTGGAATGGGATCAGCAACCAATCCGCTGGTACATGATACCGTAACCCTGATGCTGTGCAGCGTGCTGCCGTTTAATCTGGTAAAGTATGGCGTTACTTCTGTTGTTACGTATCTGGTTTATAAGCGCTGCGGCAATGCGCTCCGCTCACTGCTGTCAGTAGGAAAACCGGCAGCCGTATAAGAAGCAGCGAAAAGAGACGATCAGTTCAGAAACAACGACAGTAAACGACAGCAGGACAGCCGCGGGACGCACACAGAGCGGCTGTTCTGCTGGAAAATGTTTATCTTGGTTTTGTAATGAAAAATATGAAAAGAAAAAAGCAGCTGATTCTGCGAAGATTTGTCCGGGGCGATTTTGCCGGAGCAAATCCCGGATGGAATCGGCTGCTTCTATTTTTGTACGAACGATTAAGAATTGTCAGGCAGAGGGTGTACCGCCGGTCTGCTCCAGGACGAAACGGATAAATGCTTCCGCCGTATGGGACAGCGCGCGGTTCTTTTTCCAGATCAGCGCGTAGGAGGCGCGCGCGTCCGGATGGCTGATTTCCCGGATACACACCTCCTTGTCCCGCACAAGAGAAGAGATGGATTCCGGATAAATCGAGATTCCAACTCCATTTTTGCTGAGTTCATAGGCGTTCATCATATGCGCAATTCTGCCGCGGATCAGGGGCACGCTAGTCGGATCGGAAAACCAACCGTGAATTTCACTTTTTCTGGATTCTCTGGATGGAATCAGCAAATCATACGGCAGCAGTTTGTCAGGGACAAGCGGCTGATTGGAATCAGAATAAAGGGGATGTCCCTGCGGAATCATTGCGACCCACGGTTCGTCATACACCTCAAGCACATGAAATTCTTCCGTATTAAATGGCGCGGTAATCATGGCAATCTCACATAATCCCTTGGCAACCCGGTTATTGACATCATCGGTATTGCCGTTCCATAAGATGTACTGCACATGCGGGTGAAGCTTTTGAAAGGCGGCAATCCACTGCGCAAACAGGCGCGGTCCGCAGCCTTCAACGGAAGCAATATAAATGGTTCCCTGCAGTCCGCCTTCCTTCCGGTTCCGGACTTCCTCTTCGGAACGGTCAACTAAGTTCAGAATCTGTGACGCGTATTGTAAAAACAGTTCGCCTTCTTCAGTAAGCTTTACACTGTGCGGCGAACGTTCAAACAGCGCTGTGCCAAGTTCAGCTTCCAGATCCTGGATCTGTCGGCTTAACGGCGGCTGAGCAATCGCCAGCTTTTCCGCTGCCCGCGTAAAATTTTTTTCCTCAGCGACTGCCTTAAAATAACGAATATGACGAAGTTCCATAGGCCCTCCTGTTTCACAATATGTATTCCTGGAATCTCTTATACACATTCTGGCTTTGCGGCTGATTTTCAGCCGGAGACATCTGAATTTTATTAGCGTACGCATTGCGTATGCCTCAAAAATGCAGGACTCTCCGACAAAAATCCTTTTACAAATTCAAAAACAACGGGAGTTCAGGAATATATCAATACCTAAAAAGTATCATTATACAGCTATTATATGTATTTTACATTGTAATTGCAATATGGTAATATAAAACCATCAAAAAGAAGTCCGGCCGGACCTCAGGAAACTGTAGATCGTTTAGAAAAGAAAGTGAGGTATTGTTATGAAAAAGATTTTAGATAAAGTCAGTGAGCTGTTCAGAGAGTATTATGTAAGTTTTGGTGAGAGAATCTGATGCAGGATTATAATAATTAGGGTGCAGCGATGTTGTGGCTGCACCCTTATTTTTTTCTGCTCAGGTGCGAATGCTTACGAAGTCCACTTTTTCAAGCACACTGTTACTGTTCATGCTACGCTCAAACAGTAACGGATTTTGCCGATGCTTCGCATGCAGAATCGGCAAAATCCCACAACCACTACGTTATCTTACGGAATTTTCAGTTCAGAAAATTCCTACTGTGAACTGTAACAACACACTCTAATGATAATGAAAAACAATATCAATAAATATTCCCAAATCCGACACAACCTGATATAATATGCAGGTGAAAGACAGCGGCAGCAGACTGCTGTTCCGCCGGAGCCGGACAGACGGTGAAGGACGGGGAGGATTAAGACAGTAAATGACATTAAAAGATTTGAAAATCGGAGAAACGGGAATGATTACGGCCGTTGGCGGAGAAGGCGCGCTGCGGCAGCATTTTCTGGACATGGGTGTAATTCCGGGGGTGGAGGTCACGCTGGTAAAGTATGCGCCGATGGGTGATCCGATGGAACTGAGAATCCATGGATATGAGCTGACACTGCGGCTTGCGGATGCGGAAAAAATTGAAATTACAGAAGCGGCAGCGATGCGGAACCAGAAACAAGCGTATGGAGAGGCGGCTGCAGGAGCCCAAAGCAGGCAGGAACGCCGGGGATGGAGACGGCAGGAGTCGGATGCTGCCGCACGGGGAGTGCTGACGGAGCATCCGGGACTTGGCGAGGAAGGACGCTATCATGAAAAGGAAGGGGAGCATCCGCTGCCCAAAGGAACGGTTCTGACATTTGCTCTGGCAGGAAACCAGAATTGTGGAAAAACAACGCTGTTCAATCAGCTGACTGGTTCCAATCAGCATGTTGGAAATTTTCCTGGCGTAACAGTGGACAGTAAAAACGGGCAGATCCGAAATCATCCGGATACACTGGTGACAGATCTGCCGGGAATATATTCCATGTCTCCGTACAGCAGCGAGGAAATTGTCACCAGAGAGTTTATTATTAAACAGAAGCCGACCGGTATTATTAATATCGTTGACGCGACAAATATTGAACGGAACCTGTACCTGACGATGCAGCTTCTGGAGCTGAATGTGCCGATGGTGCTTGCGCTGAACATGATGGACGAGATGCGCGGAAACGGCGGTTCCGTGCGGATCAATGAACTGGAAGCGATGCTTGGGATTCCGGTTGTGCCGATTTCGGCGGCAAAAAATGAAGGAATTACCGAACTGGTCAATCATGCGCTGCATGTTGCCCAGTATCAGGAGCGGCCGTCGAGACAGGATTTCTGCGATGAGGACAGCCATGGAGGCGCGGTACACCGCTGTCTGCATGCAATTATGCATTTGATTGAAGATCACGCGCAGCGCGCCGGGATTCCGGTCCGTTTCGCGGCATCCAAGCTAGTAGAAGGCGATTCGCTGGTTGAGGAAGCACTGCAGCTGGAACAGAATGAAAAAGAAATGCTGGAGCATATTATTGTACAGATGGAGGAAGAGCGCGGTCTGGACCGTGCGGCAGCCATTGCGGATATGCGGTTCTCGTTCATTCAGAAGCTTTGTGACCGTACGGTGGTAAAGCCGGGTGAGAGCAAAGAGCATGAGAGAAGCCGGAAGATTGACCGTATTCTGACTGGCCGCTATACGGCGATCCCAATGTTTGCCGGGATCATGGGACTGGTCTTTTTCCTGACTTTTGGTGTAATCGGCGCAGGACTGCAAAGCCTGATGGAAACAGGAATTGACTGGCTGACGCAGGCGTTTGATACGACAATGACAGCGTGGGACGTAAATGAAGTGCTGCATTCGCTGGTAATTGATGGTATTTTTAATGGCGTTGGAAGTGTGCTGAGTTTTCTGCCGATTATTGTAACGCTGTTTTTCTTCCTGTCGATCCTGGAGGACAGCGGATACATGGCAAGAGTCGCGTTTGTCATGGATAAGCCATTGAGAAAAATCGGACTTTCGGGACGGAGTATTGTGCCGATGCTTGTCGGTTTTGGCTGTACGGTTCCCGGTGTTATGGCGACAAGAACGCTGCCATCGGCACGGGACCGCAAGATGACAATTATGCTGACACCGTTTATGAGCTGTACGGCAAAGCTGCCGATTTATGGATTTTTTACCGTCGCGTTTTTCCCGAAGCAGAGCGGATTGATTATGGTTGGTCTATATTTCCTTGGAATCGCAATGGGGATTCTGACAGCTGTAATTTCAAGAAAAACCATGTTTCACGGCGAAGCAGTTCCGTTTGTAATGGAGCTGCCGAATTATCGTCTTCCGGGAGCAAAGAATGTTCTGCAGCTGCTGTGGGATAAAGCGAAGGATTTCCTGCAGAGGGCGTTTACCATTATTTTTATGGCAGCGCTTGTTATCTGGTTTTTGCAGACCTTTGATCTTCATCTGAGTATGGTATCCAACTCGCAGGACAGTATTCTGGCACATGCGGCCGGACTGATTGCGCCGGTATTCGCACCTCTTGGTTTTGGTGACTGGAGGATCTGTACATCGCTGATCGCCGGATTTATGGCAAAAGAAAGTGTAGTATCAACGCTTTCTGTATTATTTGGCAGTACCGGCGCGCTGGTGCAGGTGCTTTCTCCGCTTGGCGCGGCATCTCTGTTAGTATTCTGCCTGCTGTATACGCCGTGCATTGCCGCCATATCTGCAGTAAAGCGTGAGCTTGGCGGAAAATGGGCATTGGGAATTGTGTTGTTCCAGTGCGCGGTCGCGTGGGCAGCAGCGTTTGTTGTGCGGCTGATCGGGATGATTTTTTAACGCAAATAAAAGAATTTTCATAAAAATGCCATGGGCGGCCAAGATGCAGCGGTTTCCATGGCATTGTCATTTTAACAAATCAAGGAAGTCCCCTGCTTCAATTGTGAAGAGCAATAGGCAGTGGGTGGGGACTTGCTTGTATCAGGAGGGGTACAAGTCCTCCCTGATAAACTGCGAAGCAGTTATTTGGTTATGAGCAAGTAGCGAAGCGGATTG
>CAJMMH010000014.1 GCA_905214365.1 uncultured bacterium | reverse complement strand
CTCTTTATTAATAAACAGGCGCAGCTCCTCCAGACGGTCTCCCTGCATCATTGTCGTATACTTAAACGCATCGTCAAATAAAATACAGAGTCCCTTGTCCTTGTCATAGCCAAGCTGACTGCCCCTTAGTAAGCTGTTGATAAATGCTCCCTGCATCGCTGAAATCTTCGCCCAGTCATTGCGGATCGCCTCATAATCGGCATATTCCGCTGCAGAAAGCTCGACCACCGGTCCGTCTTCCTTCTTTTCGGAGGGCACGGATGCCGGCACAGCAGCCGCGGTTCTCTGTTCCTGCGGCCCAGAAGCCTGAATGACCGTCCCGTTTGCCACCCGCTCTTCCAGTTGGGTAATCCGAACCCGAAGACTTTCTGTATCATCCTCCATTGCCGGCTGCATCATCTTAATCAGGCTCATTTCCAGCAAAACCCGTTTGGACGACGCATACCGGATCCGGTTTGATAATTCCGAGCAGATCCGGATATTGCGCATCAGCGTATCCAGATCAACCATCCTGGATTCTTCCTGCAGCGCGTTGTAATTGTCCTGAGACATTTCCAACGCCGCCGCTCCCTGCGCAGCTGTCTGCACAAGCATCAGATTTCTCTGATACCAGGTGAAATCCAGTACAAACTGTCCGAGCTCGCGGCCCTGAGAGGTAATCTCGTCAATCATGCCAATGCAGCCCGGAACATCCTTTTTCAGAATCAAACGGGTCAGATGGCTGAATACCTCCGTATCCACGGCTCCCAGAACATCCAGAACCCGCTCGTAGGTCAGCGTCTGCCCATAGTAAAACGAAATACACTGTTCTAGCAGGCTGAGTGCGTCACGCATGGAACCATCCGCAGCCTTCGCCACGTAACGAACTGCGTCCTCCTCAGCCGCAACTCCCTCCGCCTTCAGCAGCGCGTCCACCTGCGCGGCAATCACATCGTTGCCGATCCGGCGGAAATCGTACCGCTGGCAGCGCGAAAGCACCGTAATCGGAATCTTATTGACTTCCGTTGTTGCCAAAATAAAAATAACATAGGACGGCGGCTCCTCCAGCGTCTTCAGCAGCGCGTTAAACGCGCCCGCCGAAAGCATATGCACCTCGTCGATAATATAAACGCGGTACTTTCCCTGCGTCGGCGAATACTGAACCTGCTCGCGTATCTCACGGATATTGTCCACGCCGTTGTTTGATGCCGCGTCGATTTCCGCTACGTCCACCGACGTACCGTCCAAAATAGAGCGGCAGGCCGCGCACTCATTGCACGGACTCCCGTTGACCGGATGCTCACAGTTGACCGCCCGCGCCAGGATCTTTGCCACCGAAGTCTTTCCGGTTCCACGCGTCCCGCAGAACAGATACGCGTGTCCGATCCTGCCTGCCTCGATCTGATTTTTCAGAGTCCGGACAATATGCTCCTGTCCCCTTACATCTTCAAACCGTGAAGGCCGCCATTTGCGGTACAATGCTGTATATGCCATCCCTGCTTAACTCCTGTTCTTATCCTCATATACCGGCTGCCCGACACACCGTCAGACAGCCGGTATTTTATCAGTCTCCGAAACTGATGCCAAGAAGCTTTGCTTCCTTTACCATGGAGCAGTCCGGAGAAACCATCTTCAGTTTTCCTGCGACATCCGCTAACGGAACCTTGGTGATCTCGTTGTTTTTGATTCCGACCAGATAGCCGAACTCACCGTCAACGATCATCTTTCCTGCGGCTGCGCCGAGGCGGCTTGAAAGAACGCGGTCATACGGGCACGGACTTCCGCCTCTCTGCATATGACCCGGAACCGCCACGCGGACCTCCTGACCGGTCAGGACTCCTACCTGAGCGCCGATCTCGTAGGCAACGGACGGATACTTTCTCTCTTCCAGATATTTCTTATGGTCTTTCTTGCTCATTGCCGCCTGTTCCTTCGACAATGCGCCCTCCGCAACGGCAATGATGGAAAAACGCTTGCCCTCGCGCTCTCTCTTCTTGATCGCGTCCGCAACCTTGTTGATATCGTACGGAATCTCAGGAAGAAGAATGATATCAGCTCCGCCGGCAATACCCGCGTTCAGCGTCAGCCAGCCGACTTTATGACCCATAATTTCAATAATGAATACACGGCCATGGGACGCTGCGGTTGTGTGGATGCAGTCAATGGTCTGAGTTGCCAGATTGATCGCGCTCTGGAAACCGAACGTTACGTCCGTTCCCCACAGATCGTTATCAATCGTCTTCGGAAGACCGATGACATTCAGTCCCTCTTCGCTCAGAAGATTGCTCGTCTTCTGGCTTCCGTTTCCTCCGAGAACAACCAGACAGTCAAGGCCGAGACGCTTGTAGTTGTCCTTCATCGCCTTTACCTTGTCAAGTCCGTTCGCGTCAGGCGTGCGCATCAGCTTGAACGGCTGGCGGCTTGTTCCGAGAATCGTTCCGCCTTCCGTCAGAATCCCGGAAAAATCCTTGGGTTTCATGATCCGGTAATCAGAATAGATCAACCCCTTATAGCCTTCTACAAATCCGATAATCTCTACGTCATCCTGCAGCAGGTTGTACAGCGTCTTCGCAACGCCGCGCATGGTTGCATTCAGGCTCTGACAGTCTCCGCCGCTCGTTAATATGCCTACTCTCATCCTGTCCACGTCCCTTTCCTTTTAATTCGCTGTGCAGTCAGCTTCCGGACCTTTTCCGTGCCAACAGTCAGTCCGCTGGAAAAACCCGGATTCTCTGCAAATGTAACTCAAACCAGCTATTCCCGTGCTTCATCAGGGGAAAAATGTTGCACCCCCTGCATTATATTATTATACAAAAAAAGAGTTGCTGTTGCAACAGACAACTCTTAAAATTTCAGAAATATTTCTTACGATTGTAATCATTTTTTTGCGCATCCCGGCTTCGAATGCTGCCCCCGGACGTTACCTCTGCAGTTAACTCAGTCCAGGCACCCTTACGGCACACAGAAGGTTCTGCTTAGTGCTGCTTCATTCCTGACCTGACACGGTTCACAGATTCCTGTTGCGTAAGACCCAAACGTCAACGCCACTTACAGAGGGCTGCTCCACAAGCACACACCCTCAGCCGGGATATGACCCCCACTATAGCGGATTGAAGGTACAGGGCACCGCTGCCGCCCCGGCTGCGCATTTTATACTTTACAGAAAAAGCCCAGCTTTGTCAAGGATTTTTTCCACTCGGCACCGCAGTTTCTCCGTTTCCATTCCCGATCTGCGCAGACAGCCGCGTATTTTCCGCTGCCGCTGCCGCTTCCTTTTTCTTTACCCGCAGACGTTTAAAAAAAGCGGATAGCATTTCGGCGCACTCCGGCTCTAGAACGCCCTCAGTCAGCTCGATCTGGTGATTGAAGCGCTCTACCTGAAACAGATTCAGCACCGATCCTGCACACCCGGCCTTCGGATTTTTCGCGCCAAGAACCACTCGCGGAATCCTTGCCTGCACAGCGGCTCCCGCGCACATCTGGCACGGCTCAAGCGTCACATACATCGTACAGTCCTCTAACCGCCAGTCACCGACCTTTTTTCCTGCTTTTTTCATTGCGCTGATCTCTGCGTGGCCAAACACACTTTTATCGGTATTGCGCCGGTTGTAACCGCGGCCGATCACCAGCCCGTCCCTTACAACTACGCAGCCGATCGGAACCTCCCCAAGCGCTTCCGCTTTCTTTGCCTGCCGGATCGCCAGACGCATATAATACTCATCCGGCTTCTGCCGCCCGCAGTACGTCGACATCTTTGTCTGCTCCCGGCTGTTTTTCTGGCTGCCGTTTGTCTGAGCGTCTTCCACCATTGCTGTCCGTCCTTTCTTTTGTCTGCTCCGCCGCGCAGGCGGCTTCTGTGCGTCCTGCCGTCATCCGGAGCGGCACGCTCCAATACCCGAAATCGCCGGGAGCAGGACTCGATGACTTCATGGACCGGAACCGCAGAAAACCGAACAGTTCTGCCAGAAGCTCTTCATTTCTTCCATAAACACCGGGAACCCACAGTTCATACTCCTGCCGGTTCAGCCTTGCAAATACCACATACCGGTAACGGACATAGCTGTACATTAGAAAGCCATTATTTCCAAGCATCCAGTTCGCACGCGGAAGCCTTCCGATATCCGCCGGCATTGCCTGCAGGCAGACAACCTGGTCGCCAGGAAGTGTCTCAATCCGGCGGAACCTGCGGCACAGTCTGCTCCAGAGAAGCTCCGCTTCATCGGTTTCATCCGCATCTCCTGCAGCTTCACAGCCTTCCGCATGTTCCGTTTCCTTCGCAGCTTCTGTTTCTCCCGCAGTTTCTATTCCTGCCGCAATCCCGCTTCCTTCCTCACACGCTTCTGCGTGAAGAATCGTTTCTTCGGAAAATTCTGAAGCATAATCCCCGGTTTCCGGCTTTTCTTCCGTCCGTATTTCGCCAGACTGCGCTTCGCTGTCCGCAAGCCGCTCCGGTCCCTGCCTGCCCTTTGCCTGCCGCATCTCGCTTTCCGCTGGTTTCTGTGCTTCCACGTCGGCCTGCTCCCAGCCGTCTGCTGTTTTGTCCGATTCTGATTTCGCTGCTTTCTCTTCCTGATTCCAGAACATGGACAGACCAAATGGTTTATCATCCCATACGGTTGCGCACGCTTTTCCTTCCTCCTGCGGATTGCACAGAAGCAGTCCGGAAAGCGCGTCAAACCGTACTTCGCTTCCCTGTACAAACGGTTCATTTCCAATATACTGAAACTGGCCCGCACCTCCATTCACCATCATCCGCCCAAGCGGCACGCAGACACATGCCTGCCCGTCCCGGTAAAAGCCATAAACCAGCAGCATAGCAACCGGTGCCATGCCATGAACCGAAATCTGAATCCGAATTGTTCCCTGCCGATGCTCTACTCTGGCAAACCCGCAGTTGTCCCCCTTCTGATCCTGCTCATATGTAAACAGATATGATAGAAAACGCTCGTACTGAGCCATCTTCCTCCCCCCTCCTTCTGCCGAAGTCTACACACATTCTCCGGCTGTCGTTTTTGTGACATACACGTCAAGTACATATCCATTGTATGCGAGAGGGAACTATTCTATGACTATTCCTGTTCACGATTTTCACAGACAGGAACGGATTTTACCGATACCTCTGGGAAAGCATCTACTGCTCCACCGTTTACTGCTCTGCCGCGCTGTTTTTCTGAGCCGCCGCCCGATTTACAGCATCCGCCAATGCAGCAAACTGCGCCAGTGTCAGCGTCTCGCCGCGCGCCTGCTCGGAAATCCCGACTGCCTGCAGTGTCTGCGCCAGTTCTTCCTTGTCCATTCCAAAACCGCCCGCATTGTACAGGCCGTTTACTAATGTCTTGCGGCGCTGATTGAACGATGCGCGGATCAGATCAAACATCAGCTTTTCATTTTCCGTCGTTACCGGCGGCTTTTCATGAAGCGTCAGACGGATGACCGCGCTTCCGACATTTGGCCGCGGCATGAAGCAATTCGGCGGCACGTTCGCGACAATATACGGATCGGCATAGTACTGGACTGCCAATGACAGCGCGCCGTAATCCTTGCTTCCCGGCCCTGCCTGCATCCGCTGCGCGACCTCTTTCTGAACCATTACAGTCACGCTTTCCATCGGAACATGCGCTTCAAACAGCCCCATCAGGATCGGTGTTGTAATATAATACGGCAGATTTGCCACGATCTTAACCGGTTTTCCCTGGCATTCCCGCTCTGTCAGCCCCTTGATATCCACCTTCAGAATATCCTCATGGATAACAGTTACATTGTCATACGCGGACAGCGTATCCTGGAGAATCGGAATCAGATGATCATCGATCTCTACGGCAAATACCTGCTTTGCCGCCTCGCACAGATACTGCGTCAGCGTTCCGATTCCCGGTCCGATCTCCAGCACATAATCGTCCTTTGTAATCTGCGCCGCCCGCACAATCTTTTCAAGCACGCGGGGATCAATCAGAAAGTTCTGTCCGAATTTCTTTGCAAAATGAAAGTTGTACTTCTGCAGCACAGCGATTGTATTTTTCGGATTTCCAAGTTCAGCCATAAATTCCTCCGTTCTTTCTTCCATTCACTCCCAGAACCTCGTTCAGTCGATACAGACGCATAGCGTTTTCCCATGTCGCCGCCTCCAGCTCTTCTTCCGATATTCCCCGAAGAGCCGCAATTTCTGATACCACAAGCGGAAGGTAAAGGGATGAATTGCGCTTTCCCCGGTGCGGCGTCGGAGCCAGATACGGGCAGTCAGTCTCCAGTACCAGATGTTCCAGCGGGATTTCTGCTGCAACCGCTTTTATTGTTTTTGCACTTTTAAATGTCACAACGCCGCCAATTCCGATAAAAAAGCCCATTTTCACATATGCTCTCGCCATCTCTACGGAACCGGAATAGCAATGGATCACACCGCCGATGCTTCCCGCGTCCGCTTCCTTCAGACAGTCAAATGTATCCTGTGCCGCCTCCCGGCTGTGAATAATCACCGGAAGTCCTGTTCTCCTCGCCACTTCCAACTGCTGCCGGAATACCCGTTTCTGAACATCGTGCGGCGCGGTATCCCAATAATAATCCAAACCGATTTCACCAATCGCGACTACCTTTTTCTCCCGGCGCGCAGTCTCCTCCAACCAGCGCAGTCCTTCTTCATCGAGTGATCCTGCGTCATCCGGATGCACGCCGACTGCCGCATACAGATACGGATACTGCCCGGCAAGCTCAACTGCGCATCTGCTTGACGCAATCGACGCGCCGACATCAACCGCTGCGCCGATTCCATGCTCCGGAAGCGAACGCAGCAGCTCATCGCGGTCTTCATCAAACTTCTCATCATCATAATGTGCGTGTGTATCAAAAATCATTGAAATTCCTTTCCTTCTTGCATATACTCCCACTTATATCATGTACTTCCAGGCTTTTTCTGTTTCTTTTTTTGCTGTCTCTTCCTTTGAAAAAGCTTTTTCAAACACTCTCTAGCTTCGGAAGCACGCTGTGTGTACGTAACCCAAACGCTGGTGCCGCCAGCAGAAACTGACTGCAAAAGCATTTTACCATATCCGGCATCCAATGTCCAACAGGTTTCCCGGCGCATTGACAGTCATTTTTCCCTGTGTTATGATGTTTTGAGGATTGCGGGAGTGCGAAGCACACAGCAATCCGGTATCAGAGGGGGCAAAATGCCTTTTGACTCCAGCATTATGACATTAATACTGCGGACAGGCGGCATCCATACGAAGCAGCCGGTTTCCAGCCGGCGCGCCGCAGAAAGGACTTTTTTATGAAAAAGATTCATATCATCGCTACCGGCGGCACAATTGCCGGCATGGGAGAAACCGGACGAACCTCCGATTACCACGCGGGCCAGCTTGGTGTTTCCGAGCTGATTCACTCGCTTCCGCCGCTTGATTCCTCAATTAAACTCAGCTATGAGCAGTTTGCCAACGTAGACAGCAACGATATGACCGTTGAGTTATGGATCTGGCTCGTCCGCCGCATCCACTATCTAGCGGAAAATACCGATGTGGACGGCTTTGTCATCACCCACGGAACAGATACCATGGATGAAATTTCCTACTTTTTATCTGCGACCGTACATACGGAAAAGCCGGTTGTTCTGACCGGCTCCATGCGTCCGGCATCTTCTACCAGCGCGGATGGGCTGCTCAACCTTTACGATTCCATCTATGTCGCTGCCAACGACGCGTCCCGCGGACAGAATGTGCTTGTCTGCTTCTGCGGCACGATCTATTCCGGGCGCAACGTCATCAAATCAAGTACCTTCCAGGTGGATGCCTTTGACGGCCGTACCCCGTCCTGCCTCGGCTATATTCAAGACCGGCAGTGCTTTTACTACAATACATTCGGCCCGGCAGCCGGAAAACGGAATTTCTTTGATGTCAGTCTTGTAAGTTCGCTTCCCCGCGTTGATATCATTTATTACTATACCGATGCTCCGGCTGAAATCATCGATCTGCACGCTGACGTCTGCCAGGGACTTGTTGTCTGCGGAACCGGCGCCGGAAACTATAGCCAGAGCTGGATCAACCGTATTTCTTCTCTGTCTATCCCTGTCGTACGGTCTTCCCGCGTGATGAACGGCATGATTACGCTGACCTCGCGCTTTGACCCGACCGGGAATACCATCCCGGCCTGTACCCTGCCGCCGCAGAAGGCACGTATCCTTCTGTCCCTCGCCCTTCTGCAAACCAGAGATTCCAAAGAACTCCGCCGTATTTTTGAAGAAAGCTGACCTTCATACTCCGGATGTGTTCTATGCAATCAGGCAGATCCGGTTCCGGGCAAAACCGGCTCACACGCCTTCTGTATCAAATGGCGGGATAAAGCTTTCTTTCGCGGTTTCTCCTTCTTGGATAAATCCGTTTTCCACACCAAGATCAATGGCGTAATCTACAACTTCGTCGTACTCGCGCGCGGTTACGGTTCTGCCAAGCTCCGGATATGCTTCTTCGATTCCGGGCATCGGCGTATACTGATTCATAATGCTCAGGTAAATCCGGTCTTTGTATGTTTCATACAGATACCGGATTACTTTTTTGGATTCCCTGACGTGACCGGGCAGCACCAGATGGCGGACAATCACACCTTTTGTCATCATGCCGCGGTCATCAAACTCCGGCTCTCCCGCCTGCCGCACCATTTCCTTCAACGCGGCGCACGCGATTTCCGGGTAATCCGGCGCGTGCGAATAACGCGCTGCAAGCTCCGGTGACAAATACTTTAAATCGGGCAGATAAATATTCACCGTCCCTTCCAAAAGCTTCAGCGCATCCGTCTCTTCATAGCCGCCGGTATTGTAGACAATTGGAATATTCAATCCTCTTTCTCTTGCCCTGCCAACACTGGAAATAATGTAAGGAAGGTAATGCCCCGCTGTTACCAGATTAATATTGTTGGCTCCCTTTCCCTGCAGTTCCAGATAAATCTCCGTCAGCCTTTCTTCGCTGATTTCTTTTCCCGCAAGTCCTGCCGCGATTTCCCGGTTCTGGCAATAAACACAGCCGAGGCTGCAGCCCGCGAAAAATACGGCTCCGGAGCCTTCCTCTCCGGAAATGCACGGTTCCTCCCACATATGAAGCGCCGCTCTCGCCACACGAATTCCCATTCCGGTTCCGCATGAACCCTGCTTTCTGGTTCTGTCCGCTTTGCACCGGCGCGGACAGAGCATACATGAATTCCAGTTCATAATGTTTCTCTCCCATTTCTATAATATGTGCTCTCGGAATCTCGTTGTGCCTGAATCTGCTGAAAACGAGCTGCAAAGACAGGCACGCGGGAGATTCCGGGCATACCCATTTTTCTGATTCGGCCTTTGTAAGGAAATTGAAAGCTTTTCCACTGTTTTGTCGTTTGATTTTTATGACCCTTATGTTATAATAAAATTGAAAAAAAAATGTTATGGACGTTGTCCCTGAACCTGTTTCGGATTCGCCTGCCCAGTACACTGCAGTCGGCCGACTTCACCGGCGTCCTTTTTCGTCGGCCATATCCAGATCTGATATGTGCCGTATGATTTTTTTCTGGAGGTAATTTTTATGTATGCAACCTTTGAATCCTCCGTATTCAAATCCTGGTGCTGCGCGCTTGCTGTATGTCTAACCATCTTCTGGTGTCTTACGCCTGTGTTTGCCAATGACAGCATAACGGTTCTGTCTCCTTATGAGGCGCATGGCACACTGGCTGTCACAGGCGGCAACCTGACTGATGGGTACGGAGAAGCTTTCCAGCTGCGGGGGGTCAGCACCGCTGTACTTTCCAACGCGTCAGACCTTCCGTCTGATGATCTGCTTCTTGCCCTGAGAGACAGCTGGAATGTCAACACCGTACGTTTCTCAATCAGCGCAACTGGAAATTCAGACCGGCGAAATGAGCTGATTCAGGCAATTTCTGACCGCGTACGCTCTGCCGCCGATTTGGGGCTGTACCTGATCATCAGCTGGCAGATTGATCCGTCCAGCACAGATGCTCCGGATTCGGATGCTGCCCGGTCCTTTTTCTCTGATATCTCTGCAGCACTTTCTGACTCCGATAATATCCTGTATGAAATCGCAGCTGCTGATTCCTCTAACTCCTGGGACACGGCGTCCTCTTTCTTTACCGATCTGATCGATACGATTCGCGCCAATGTACCGAACAGTGTGATTCTGGTTCCGGTATCGAAGCCTGATACGCTTCTGGAAGCTGCTGTTTCCTCGCCGCTTAATCGCGGCAATCTGCTGTATTCTCTGCAGGCAGCGGCAGGTGATCCGTCCGATTCCCAGCTGCAGACAGCGGCTTACGCGGCTGGATGCGGACTTCCACTAATTGTCAGCAGCCTTTCATTGCGTGATTCCTCGGGTCAGTCCGATCCGGTTCCGGACGCAGGTGATAGTTGGCTTTCCATGCTTTCTTATTATCAGATCGGCTTTCTTGCCGGTACGCTGGCTAAAAACAATGCGGATTCCATTCTGTTAAATCCGGACGCCTCCACAGCAGCGCTTGCGGACCGCAGCGGTCTGACCACGTTTGGACAATGGCTGGTCAGCCGTCTGAACAATGAGCAGGTGCTTCCGATGTTTGAGCCGTCTTCGATTCAGCCATCTTCTGCCGCTGCCAGCGCTCCGTCGGAAAGCTGGTCGCTTCCCAACGGACTGCAGGTCTTTACCTCGCTTGACAACAGCTGGTCAACTGATACCGCGCAATGGGCGGAATATACGGTTACTATTTCCAACCCAACCCAGACTCCGGTTTCTTCCTGGCGTCTCCGCTCCACCTGGTGTACAGACATTTCCTTTGAATCTTACTGGAGCTGCGACATCGGCGGGTCCGGCAGCAGTTGGCTGCTTGTTCCGATGAACTACGTTTCCGTGATCCCGGCCGGATCCAGCATCAGCTTCGGTTTTGTCTGCTACGGCGCTACGCTTCCGTCACTGATTGATCTGACATTGGAATAATACGTCCGTGGAAAAGTCAACTGCCCAAATAAGTTCATGTAAAATTTGAGCATATACCACCCAAATATAGGAGGATTTCCTTTGAAACATACAAAACCACAACGCATTGCTGCTATTATCGGCATCATTATCATCGTTGCTCTGTACCTTACTGCCTTGATCTGCTCACTGATTGAGCATCCGCTTGCGAAGTCAATTCTTTACAGTGCGCTGTTTTCCACCATTGTTATCCCGGTTCTGATTCATTTATTCTGCCGGGTCACCAGCCTGCTGCGCCGCGGCATGACTCCAGAAGATCCTAATCCAGAGCCCGCTTCTAAAGGCAAGCTTTCTCAGCATCTTCCAAAATAATACAGAATCTGCTGATTTGCTCTATTCGCCGGCTGACAATTACCCGGATAAAAAAGAACCCTGCTGAGAGGATTCTTTTTTATCCGGGATTTTTTTTGTCAAGCGAATATTCGCAATTGAAGCAGGGGATTTCCTTGATTTGTTCAGCTTATTTCCTGTTGTTCAGCAGGCTGTCATCAATCTCCAGAATATACTTTTCATAGCCATTGACTACAATTGTATCCCGGTAACTTGATTCCCGTTTATATCTTCCTCCATACGTTGCATGGACGTGTCCATGCAGGAAATACTTCGGACGGTAATGATCCATCAGATCAATAAACGCCTCAAAACCGGTATGCGGCATATCGTCCCCATCATTCAGACGGTACGCCGGCGCATGCGCCACCAGGATATCGAAGCCACGGTTGACAAACAGCTTCCAGCGGAGCTTCCCGGCACGCTTCTTCATTTCCTTCTGCGTGTACATGTACGGGCCCGGCTTGTACCGCATCGCACCGCCCAGTCCGACGATCCGAAGACCGCGGAACCGGTACAGATCATCGTCAATACAGATACAGCCGTCCGGGGGCGTCCGATCATAGCAGCCGTCATGGTTTCCGTGAACATACAGCACCGGCGCTTTGGTAAACGTTGCAAGAAATGACAGATAGTGCGGCGAAAGATCTCCGCATGAGATAATCAGATCAATTCCCTCCAGCTTGGATTTATCAAAATAATCCCACAGGCTTTTTGATTCCACATCCGCAAGGACTAATATCTTCATAATTCCTCTTCCTTCTCTTCCTTCACGTCTACTCCCTGCAGACGCACAATTGCTTTTGCTTCCTCATTCAGAGCTTCCCACTCCGGGAACGATCCAATAACGTTTTCCGCCAGCCAGTTCATCGAAATAATTTCTTCCGGCTTCAGGAAATGTGCTTCGTCTGCCTCAATCGGCCCATCCTGCGTATAAAGCGTACCTCCGAACGGATGGAATGTTCCGTTGCGGATGGCTCCCTTCATCAGCTGGATCAGGCGCATCGTCGGCTCCGGTACCTTATGTGAGCAGATAATATCGATGACATCAGCAGACATGCCCCACCAGTAATTCAACGCCAGACCGTCCGATCCGTCCTCATCCCAGGAACCGTCCCGGATGCTCTGAATCAGCCGCTTATACAGGGCGCCCCAGTGCCAGATCGTCATCGCCAGGTTTTCCGGCTCATCGTTCTCAATGCTGATCAGGCCAAACTCTCTTGATGCCGCGCCCGGCGTGATCATCTCCTGACAGGAGACTGTTGTAATTCCATTCGTCTTAAACTGCTCCAGAATCTCCTTCTTCGGATGTACGGATGTCCAGTCCAGCCATACCCTGGCACGCGGATTGACCATACGCGCGCCAAGCGCGAACGCGTTGATATTGGCGATCATGCCATTAATCGGATAATCTGCCATATAGCCGATCTTTCCTTCGGCATTCATTGCCCCGGCAATCATACCCGCAAGGAACTTTGCCTCATACAGACGCGCGTAATAGGTGCGCACATACCGGTGCGATGGATTGACTGAACAGTTAAGGATTTTCACATGCGGATGACGCACTGCCTCCTTTAAACTGGTTTCCATAAACTGCGGCGTTGTCGTAAAGATAATGTCGCACTTCTGGCTGTAGGCTTCCTCAAATGCCGCCTCCAGCGACTCGCCTGGTGTGACATTGTCCAGGCAGATTGTCTCAACCTGGCCAGGAAACTGATCCTCCAGATACAGGCGTCCAAGCTCATGGCCATACGTCCATGCCGATGTTTCTTTATTCTTATCATGGATAAACGCAATCTTCAGTTTTTTATTTGAGCCGCTTCCAATCAGCCGCTCAAAGAAGTTTTTCTTCGGCGCTTCCGATGGTTCAGTAACAATTTCCGCGGACTGATCCTTTGTCAGCAAAAGCACGTCATCCCAGATCTTGTCCACATCCTCCTTCAGTTCCTGCGGCATTTTCGCACATAGCTGGCTGTAGGAATAGACCTCCATATAAATCAGCATCGCGTCGCTTGCGGAAATTGACAGCTTTTCTCCGCCCTTCTCCCGGAACGCCTGCGAGAAACGGACATACGCGGAGCGAAGCTCTTCCTTTTCTTCATCCGTCAGCTGATCCGCGCTCTCTTTTCCGATCGCGTCCAGCAGCCGCTTGTAACTCCCAAGCTGTGTAAAAATCAGATAGTTGATCCCTGTTTTCTTATTAAAATCCAGATATTCAAAATACAGTTTATTCTCCAGCTCATCGGTACGTTTCGGAATCATACGCGTTACCGTTCCCGGAATCGTAACCGCATTGAAATACTTTAGAACACTGACGCGCTTATTGCCCTCTACCACATAGTAGCGGTTCATAAACTCATACGCCTTAATCGGCTCACGGATTCCTTCATTGACATGCGCGTCGCAAAGCAGACTCCACTTGCTTGCAAACTCCGTTCCGGAATCCAGAAGCGGCATAAAGTTCGGCGCAAACGCAGTCCGGCGGCCCGCCGTATAGGTTCCCACAATCAGCTCAGCCGGAATCTGAACCAGTCCCAGCTTCTGCTCCGATACCACATCGGTATGCGACAGAATTTCCTCCAATACCTGCACATACGGGTACTTGCCTTCCATCAGGTTCTTCTGATAGCTTCTCTGCCCGCTTTTCTGAGCTTTATTATAATCATCATATCCCATGTATTGCTCCCTTTCCGGCTGCGGCTCCTGCCCTGCCGCGCATCGCATTTGTCCTGCAGCCTCCCCACTGTTATAAACTGTAACCATAACTTTCCCCGGCAAGTACCGAAACGTATCCGCTGCGGCCCCATAACCCGCAGCTCTGCATCCATTCCTGCCGGATATTGATCCGCAATATTCCCGCTGTCCGCAAACGCAGATGTGCCTGCCCCTGCCCTAGCATTCCCGATCACAATATCAGTGAATCACAATTGCGTTCGCTTGTCAATACATTATCTTTTTCTCATTATTTTTTTACGAAAACCTGTCAATTTCCAGATTTCGACCGAAGCCGTTGCCATTCGCTGAAAAAAAAGATATAATGAACAAAGGAATCAGGACCCGCAGCGCTGAGCGGGACTGAACCGGGCAGCTGCAAATCCACCTGCCCAGTCAATGATCAGCGCAGAAATGAGGCAACATATGAAACGAATCCGTTTACTTCTTTTCTTTCTTCTGACTGCTGCCCTCATCCTCACTGCGGCCGGCTGCAGCAAAGGCAAGGAGCCGGCGCTTGATCCGATGACGCTGGAGCAGACCACGCAGGCCGTTACCTCCACAGAGGCTCCGACAACAGAAGAAGAGACAACCAAAGAAACGCAGACCGAGGAACCCACGGAAGAGCCGACGGAAGCGACAACGGAAGAACCGACAGAGGAATCGGCCGAAACACAGGCTTCGGAAAACGTCGCTTCCCAGACCGGAAACGACACGCTGACTGTCGGCGCGAAGTGGTACGTCAATGCAGATTCCCTCAATATCCGCAGCGGCGCGTCTACCGATTATGAAGCGGTCGGCGTGCTCTACCGCGGCGAGCAGGTTCTGATTATGGCAATCACCGGCGAATGGGTACAGATTAAAAGCGCAACTGCAGATGGTTATGTAAAGAGCAGTTTTCTGGTTTCCACCTATTCTGCGACCGGTTTAAGCGGCGAAGCTCCTAAGGATCCGGAGGAAGAGGCTCCGGCAGCGACAACGGCGGCTCAGGCCGCCGCTCCATCTGTCAGCGGCAATGGCCACATTGTCTGTCTGGATGCAGGGCATCAGCAGGCAGGAATCAGCGAGCAGGAGCCCAACGGCCCCGGCTCCAGCGTGATGAAAGCGAAGCTGACTACCGGAACCCAGGGCTGCGTGACCGGCCTCACCGAGCACGCGCTGAACCTGACGATTGCGCTTGGGCTGAAGCAGGAGCTAATCAACCGCGGCTACCAGGTTGTTATGATCCGTGAAACCGAGGACTGCCCGTTAAGCAACGCAGAGCGCGCACAGGTTGCCAATGGCAGCGGTGCGGAAATCTTTGTCCGCATCCATGCCAACAGCTCCAATGATTCTACCGTTTCCGGCGCACAGTTTTACGCGCCGTCACCTGCTAATCCGTACATGAGTGCTGATCTGATCAGCGCCAGCAATACACTGAGCGCGGTTATGCTCGATTCGTTCTGCGCGGCAACCGGTGCCATCAACCGCGGACTGCTTCAGGACGACGGTATGACTGGCATCAACTGGTGTACCATTCCGGTTACAATTGCTGAGATGGGATTTATGTCCAATCCAAATGAGGATCAGCTGATGGCAGATTCCTCCTATCAGGCGAAGATGATCGCCGGTCTTGCAAACGGAATTGACGCGTACTTCGGACGCTGATCCACTGTATAAACGTTTCGATTATTCCCGAAATCGTTGTACCTGAATTTGTGAGCGCTTAAAGTGTGTTTGAAAAGAGGCATGAAGAATGAATCCTTCCAATCATTCTTCATGCCTCTTCTTTTTATAAATCAAAAGACTCCTGATAAGCAGCGATTCGCCGCAGAAGCATTTGCTGCGTCAGCACACGAGCTGTTGTCAACGCTCGCAAACAGCCATTCAGATCAGCTTATTTCTTCAGATATCCATCATAGGACTTGACATCCAGAATCTCTTTCGCCAGCTTCATATCCTCGTCTGTCGGCGGCTCTACCCCCTCTAACGCATACGGGATACCAAGTTCCTTCCATTTGAAAACACCAAGCGTATGATATGGAAGAATATCCAGACGGTCTACGTTTTTCAGGGACTTCAAAAACTCGCTCAGACGCTCTAACGACTCTCTGTCATTGTTGATGCCCGGAACCAGTACGTGACGGATCCAGACCGGCTTGCCAATCTCAGACAGATAACGCGCCATATCCAGGATATTCTCATTGCCCCATCCAGTCAATGCCTTGTGCTTTGCGGAATCAATATGCTTGATATCGAGCAAAAGCAGATCCGTATTCTCCATCAGCTGATTAAACTGGCTGAAAAACGGCTCTTCTCTGGTGAACGGCTGTCCTGCGGTATCAATGCAGGTGCTGATCTTCTGCTTCTTTGCTTTTGCAAACAGATCGTTCATAAACTCCATCTGCAGAAGAGGCTCGCCGCCGCTGACAGTAATTCCGCCCTTCTGTCCCCAATAGCTCCGATAATTAACTGCCTTTTCCAGTAATTCGTCAGCTGTAAACAGCTGCACGTCTTTTCTTGCCCATGTATCGGGATTGTGGCAATACTTGCAGCGCATCTGACATCCGTTTAAAAATACAATAAAGCGGACTCCCGGTCCGTCTGCGGAACCGAAAGACTCCAATGAATGAACTCTTGCCTGTACCATCGTCGGCATTCCTCCTTTTGATGTAAAACGGGCAGGTGCAACAAGCACCTGCCCGCTACTAATTATCAGTTTTTACCTGTCAAAGATCTTTCATACTACAATCTTCCCGCAAGTAAGCCCGCGTCAGATTCCGGATCTTTTGACCCCTTTGATACCAGATTGCTGCGTGCTTCGCACTCCCGCAATCCTCATTACATATGATCGTGGCAGGTTCTCTTGATAACGTCCATCTGCTGCTCCTTGGTCAGGTCGATGAACTTAACCGCATAACCGGATACACGAATCGTGAAGTTAGCGTACTCAGGCTTCTCCGGATGATTCATGCAGTCGATCAGCTTCTCAGTACCGAATACGTTTACATTCAGATGATGAGCTCCGCGATCGAAGTATCCATCCATAACCTGAACCAGGTTCTGAACGCGCTCTTCCTCAGTGTTGCCCAGTGCGCTCGGATTGATGGTCTGAGTATTGGAAATACCATCCAGAGCCCACTCATACGGCAGCTTAGCTACGGAGTTCAGAGATGCAAGCAGACCGCTCTTCTCTGCACCGTAGGACGGGTTAGCACCCGGAGACAGCGGCTCGCCAGCCGGACGGCCATCCGGAAGAGCACCGGTAGCCTTACCATATACTACGTTAGAGGTAATGGTCAGGATAGAGGTGGTCGGCTCAGAATTACGATAGGTGTGATGCTTCTTGATCTTAGCGATGAACTCTCTCAGCAGCCATACTGCAATCTCATCAGCACGATCATCGTCGTTACCATAACGCGGGAAGTCTCCCTCGATCTCGTAATCAACAACCAGGCCGTTCTCATCACGAACAGTCTTAACCTTTGCATACTTAATCGCTGCAAGGGAGTCAACAGTGTGAGAGAATCCAGCGATACCGGTAGCAAATGTACGACGTACATCGGTATCAATCAGAGCCATCTCAGCTGCCTCATAGTAGTACTTGTCATGCATGTACTGGATCAGGTTCAGAGTATTTACATACAGACCAGCCAGCCAATCCATCATAACGTCATACTTCTTCATAACCTCATCATAGTCAAGGTACTCAGCAGTAATCGGTGCGTAAGCCGGACCAACCTGAACCTTATTCTTCTCATCAACACCACCGTTGATTGCGTACAGAAGGCACTTAGCAAGGTTTGCACGAGCTCCGAAGAACTGCATCTCCTTACCGGTCTGAGTAGCGGATACGCAGCAGCAGATGGAGTAGTCATCGCCCCATACTACGCGCATTACGTCATCGTTCTCGTACTGGATGGAAGAAGTCTTGATGGATACGTTTGCAGCATAGTCACGGAAGTACTTCGGCAGTCTCTCGGAATACAGAACAGTCATGTTCGGTTCCGGAGCCGGTCCCATGGTCTCCAGAGTATGCAGAATACGGTAATCGTTCTTAGTTACCATAGAACGTCCGTCTACACCCAGACCTGCGATTGCCAGGGTAGCCCATACCGGGTCACCGGAGAACAGCTCGTTGTAGGACTGGATACGTGCAAACTTAACCATACGAAGCTTCATTACGAAGTGGTCAATGATCTCCTGTGCCTGCTTCTCATCGATTACGCCATTCTCAAGGTCTCTCTGCATGTAGATATCGATGAAGGTAGATACACGTCCGATAGACATTGCAGCACCGTTCTGAGTCTTGATTGCGGCCAGATATCCGAAGTACAGCCACTGAACAGCTTCCTGAGCGTTCTTAGCCGGCTGAGAAATATCGAAGCCATAGCTTGCAGCCATAACCTTCATATCCTTCAGAGCCTTGATCTGATCAGCAAGCTCTTCTCTCTGACGGATTACGTCATCGGTCATTGTGCCGTCACCGCAGTAAGCAAGATCTTTCTGCTTCTCAGCTACCAGGAAATCGATACCGTACAGAGCAATACGACGATAGTCGCCTACGATACGGCCACGGCCATAGGTATCCGGCAGACCAGTGATGATCTTGTTCTTACGAGCTGCACGAATCTCAGGAGTATATACATCAAATACGCCCTGGTTGTGAGTCTTGTGATAGGTAGTGAAAATCTTGTGAAGTTCCGGGCTCGGAGTATATCCATACATCTCGCAGGACTCCTCTGCCATTCTGATACCGCCGTAAGGCATGAAAGCTCTCTTCAGAGGCTTGTCTGTCTGAAGACCAACGATCTTCTCCAGATCCTTATCCAGGTATCCCGGACCATGAGAGGTGATGCTGGAAACGATATCGGTATCCATATCCAGTACGCCGCCCTTTGCTCTTGCCTGCTTGTTTAACTCCTGCAGATCTCCCCAAAGCTTATCAGTTGCCTCGGTAGCGTCTGCAAGGAAAGATGCATCTCCATCATATGGAGTATAGTTGTTCTGAATGAAATCGCGGGTGTTGACTTCCTCTTTCCAGAGTCTGCCCTTAAAACCAGCCCATCCTTCAAACTGCTTCATAGTTCTTTCCTCCTTAATTCTTGGTGCTTCCCGGCGCCGCCGGAAAACAGGTTATCTGACGTGGCTGCTTGTCCACCTCAGGTCTGACTTAAATGTATGGTTGGCAGCGCTTCCCTCGCGGTTCTCGATATCTACGCAAGCCATGAA
>CAJMMH010000013.1 GCA_905214365.1 uncultured bacterium | reverse complement strand
GCAGTTATTTGGTTATGAGCAAGTAGCGAAGCGGATTGCGAATATCCACTTGACATATGCCCAAGAACAGGAATACACGGATGACAGAGGGGAGCGCGTAAAAACAGATGCAGGTTACAGAAATCGAAACCAATGAAACCATGCGGGAGCTGCGGAATCACGGAACGCCCGGTTTTCCATTTGAGTATTATCTGGATGATATTCATCGGTTTGATAAGCATTATATTGAATGGCACTGGCATACGGAGGTTGAATGGGTGTATATCCAATCGGGGGAAGCTATCTGTCTGGCAGGAACGGAGCGGATCGTACTCAGAAAGGGAGATGGAGCGTTTATCAACAGCCGGGTCATTCACCGGTTTGAATCTTTGGAGGGCGCGCAGATGCCAAATGTTTTATTTTTGCCGGAATTGATTGCGCAGAGAAAATCGGAGGTATGGCAGGAAGTTATTGATCCTGTGCTGAAATCAGGATGCGCCTGTGTGGCTTTATCCCAGACAGCGCCTGAAGATCAAAACGTGCTGAAAGAATTATGCCATCTGTTTCAGCTTGCGAGGGACCGGGAAGTACAAGAAGCAGCGGAGAAAGCAGGGAATACTGGAAATGGCAGACGCACAGGGAACAGCAGGTGTGCAGAAAACAGCAGGCAGAACGCAGGACACACAGATTGTACGGAGAACTGGAGTAACTCCAGGATTGATCTGGCAAAGTTTGATATTCAGATTGCGGCGGCGCGGCTGTGGCGGGTATTTTTGCAGGAAGAGCAGGAGCGGTTATCCGGAAGCGGGCATGAAACGGATATGCTGATTCAGTCGAGAAACCTTGCAATGATGCAGTTTATTGTGAAAAATTACCGGGAAAAGATTACACTGGATGAAATTGCAGCCGCCGCGAATATCAGCAAAAGCGAAGCGCTGCGCTGCTTCCATATGGGCATCCGATCGACACCGGTTCGCTATCTGGTTGATTTCCGGCTGAATCGGGCAAAAGAATTGCTGGAAGCAACAAACGATACGGTGACAGAGATTGCGGCGGAAGTCGGAATTGATAATATCAGCTATTTTGTTCGCATTTTTACTCGGAAATTTGGGATGACGCCGCGCGCGTACCGGATCAGGAAGAAAAATGGACTCTTCACAAATGAACCGGACGGTGCTATAATCGCGGAAACAGAAACCGGCGGGACTGCCGGATCTGTGTAAACGATAAATCAGGGAAGTCGGCCGTTAGCTGTGAGGGCAGAAGGCGGCGGACGGGAGTACCGGTGCAGAGGAGAAGAGCGATTATGATAACAAGAGACGAGGCGTGGCAGCTGCTGACAGAGTACAATCAGGATCATTTTCACCGCAGACACGCAGTAACGGTTGAGGGAGTCATGCGTTATTTTGCGAAAGAACTTGGCTACGGAGATGAGGAAGAGTTCTGGGGAATCGTCGGCCTGCTGCACGATCTGGATTTTGAACAGTATCCGGAGCAGCACTGCATTAAGGAACAGGAAATTATGAGAGAGCGCGGACTCGACGAGCGCCTGATTCACGCGACAGCAAGTCACGGTTGGATGCTGACGGTTGATATCAAGCCGGAGCATGAAATGGAAAAGGTGCTGTACGCGATAGACGAACTGACCGGTTTGATCGGCGCGGTTGCACTGATGCGTCCGTCCAAAAGCGTATTAGACCTGGAGCTGAAATCTGTAAAGAAAAAGTATAAGAGCAAGGGCTTTGCGGCGGGCTGCTCCCGCGAGGTGATTGAGCGCGGCGCAGAATTGCTCGGCTGGAGCCTGGACGATCTGATCTCCCGGACAATCCTTGCAATGAGAAGCTGCGAGGAACGGTGCGAGGCAGTGGAGTAATGCGCATAAAAATCTAACAGACTGCAGAAAAATAACCGCCCAGGTGATTCCGAATGGTTCAATTTCGGAGTGTGCCTGGACGGTTTCTTAACAAATCAAGCATTGTAAAACGGTAATTTTGTCTGCGAAGCATTGCAAAAATTCTTTTCTATCCGCACGGAGCGCAGCCAGGAACTCTCCCGATATCTTCCGCCATGCCTTTACAATTCCCCCTGAATTTGGTAAAATAAATCCCATGACTGGCAGAGAATGTCAGGCCGTTCTGAAGCCAAAGACAGAAAGATAAAGGGCAGTGAAAACAGAGGGCGAAGAGCCGTCCAGCGGCAGAACAGGCGGGAAACCGGGGGATACGGATTGTTGTGGATGAAAGACGAAGGATAAATCTGCGGAAGCGCAGAAAACAGCTGCTTATGATAGGAACCGTAACTGGGATTACGGTAATGTTGGTGATTGTCGGAGTTTTCTTCGGCGTGATTGCCGGGATGGGACAGTGGCCCGATGGACAAAGTATTGCGCTTGTGTTTGGCCTGGATGAGAAGGACCCGGAGCAGCCGGGAGATGCAGACGCGGCAGGCACGGAGCATGGAAACAAAGACGGATCGGGTGTAGATCTGGTGCAGGTGGAAAATGGACAGACAAACACAGAGCCGTCCACAGAGCCGCTGCAGCCGTCTTCTTTTGCACAGCAATTTGCGGATGCGTCGGATAATACGGGAAGTGAATCAGGCGAGGACGGAACACAGACTGCCGTGCGGACGGAAACACAGACAGAGCAGCAGACAGAACCTCAGATCGCGGCTTCTGTCGCGGTACAGCTTACGGAGACTCCGACTGCTTCGGTTCATCTGGTTGCGTTCGGCGATAACCTGATGCATCGCTCTGTGTCGTTAAGCGGCCTGCAGGCGGACGGGAGCTATAATTATGATTATAATTTCTGCCATGTTACAGGGCTGATTCAGTCGGCAGATCTGGCGGTGATCAACCAGGAAACGGTGATCGGCGGCAATGAACTCGGCATCCAGGGATATCCATGCTTTAACGGACGCACGGAGATGGCGGACGAGCTGGCAAAGGTTGGATTTGATGTGGTATTGGGGGCAAACAACCACATCCTCGACCAGGGAGCTGGAGCCGTGATACATATGGTGCAGTATTTTAAGACGCATTATCCGCAGATTACGCTGTTAGGAATCCACGACAGCTGGGAAAGCAGGGATGAGGTCGCGGTTGTAGAGTGCCAGGGGATTCGCATCGCGATGATTAACTATACGGATCTGCTTAACATTCCGTCCGCGCTTACCGGACAGGAGTATCTGACCGATTACCTGGATTATGACCGGCTGGCGGCGCTGATTCAGAAGGCAAAGGCATCGTCTGATTTTGTGATTGTATTTCCGCATTGGGGAACGGAATACGAGCTTGGAACCGACGCGAAGCAGCAGCAGGAAACGGCGTTTTTGGCGCAGCAGGGCGTTGACCTTGTGATCGGAACGCATCCGCATGTGGTAGAGCCGGTGGAGATGGTTGCCCGCCCGGACGGCGGAAAGATGCTTGTGTATTATTCACTTGGAAACTTCCAGTCGATTCAGAATAAGGAGTCAACGATTATCGGCGGAATGGCGGATGTGATGATTGAGAAGAGCCGGTACGGGACAAAAATCAGTGATTTCAACATGCAGTTTCTTGCGACAGATTACCGCATAACCGGAGGTCTGCGCGACTATTATAACGAGGTAACGACATACCGGTTTGAAGATTACAGCCGGGATCTGGCGGCGGGAAGCTGGGTATTTAATGATAACCCGAATTTCAATCTTGACTATATGTACCAGCTGCAGGCACAGATGGAGGTGCAGGTACATCAGCAGCGTCAGGCAGCTGGATTGGAATAAGAACAGCAGCGGGAGGTAAAACGTATGGAGCAGAAAACGATCAGCAGACCGGTGGATCTGAAGCACATCCAGGTGACAGATCCGTTTTGGAAGGGGGAAATGGAGTTAGTCCGCACGGAGGTAATTCCGTATCAGTGGGAAACGCTGAATGACCGTGTGGAGGGCGCGGCGCCGAGTTATTGCATGCACAATTTTAAGGCGGCAGGACGGCTGAATGAGGAACGGAAGGAGCAGGGAAGCAGCTTTGAAGAGCCGAAGTATACGTTTCGCGGGTTTGAGGCACTGCCGGAGGATCCGGAGCATCCGGACCCGGATAAGTTTTATGGCTTTGTGTTCCAGGACAGCGATTTTTCCAAGTGGATTGAGGCGGTTGCCTATTCGCTGACGCAGCATTCGGATCCGAAGCTGGAGGCGGTTGCTGATCAGGCGATTGATATTGTGTGCGCAGCGCAGCAGCCGAACGGTTATCTGGATACTTACTATATCATCAACGGTATGGATCGGATTTTTACCAACCTGAAGGATCATCACGAGCTGTACTGCTTCGGCCATCTGACAGAGGGTGCGGTTGCATACTATCAGGCAACCGGAAAAGATAAGCTTCTGAAGGCAGCAATGCGTTTTGCGGAGTTCGTTGATTCAAAGTTTGGTCCGGAGGAAGGAAAGTGCAAGGGCTATCCGGGACATGAGATTGCGGAGATGGCATTAGTCCGTCTGTATGAGGCGACTGGGGAAGCGCGTTTTCTGCGTCTGGCGGAGTTCTTCATCAATCAGCGCGGTACGCAGCCGTACTATTTTGATCAGGAGCATGAGCTGACTCCGATTGAAAAGAGACAGAAAATCCGTTATAAGTACAATCAGGCGCATCTTCCGGTCAGGGAGCAGAAGCGCGCGGTCGGACATGCGGTGCGCGCGGTGTATCTGTATTCCGGCATGGCGGATGTGGCGCGGCTGACCGGCGATGAATCACTGAAGGAAGCGTGCAGAAATCTCTGGAACAGCGTGGTAAAGGAACAGATGTATGTGACCGGAGGCATCGGATCGACCCGCCTCGGTGAGGCATTTTCCTTCCCGTTTGATCTGCCGAATGATACGGTTTACGCGGAAACCTGCGCGTCAATCGGACTTGTCTTTTTCGCGAGACGGATGTTGGAGATGGAGGCGGATTCGCAGTATGCGGATGTGATGGAGCTTGCGCTTCATAATGGCATTCTGAGCGGTATGGCGCTCGATGGCAAGAGCTTCTTCTATGTCAATCCGCTGTCGGTCAATCCGGAAGCCTGCAGGGAAGATGAGCGCAAGAATCATGTAAAGCCGGTCCGCCAGAAGTGGTTTGGCTGCGCCTGCTGCCCGCCGAATCTGGCGCGTCTGGTCAGCTCGGTTGGTTCGTATGCGTTTACGGAAAATGCAGATACTTTATTTGTTCATTTGTATCTTGGCGGTACGATTGCGTGTGAGGCGGACGGAAAGCAGTTTACGGTATCACTGACTTCGGAATTTCCGTGGAATGGTCAGACATCAGTACGTGTTTCCTGCAAAGAGTCGGTGACAACGACGATTGCGTTCCGCATTCCTGGCTGGTCGGAGGATTTTGAAATGACCGGTGCGCAGGGAAAGGACTGCCGGATGGAGAAAGGATATCTGTACGTCAGCGGCGAATGGAAGGATGGCGATGAGCTGAAGCTGAACTTCCCGATGACAGTTCGGATTCTGCAGGCGGACAGTCGGGTGCGCGAGGATATTGGAAAGCTGGCAGTGATGCGGGGACCGGTTGTGTATTGTCTGGAGGAGGCAGACAACGGCACACACTTAGAGCGGCTGTATCTGAAGGGGACAGCTTCGTTCTGTGAGGAAATCAGCACAGAGCTCGGTACGCCGATGGTAATGCTAGAGACGACAGGACGCAGAAGACTGGCGGAAGAGTACAGTGACGGTCTGTATCATACCTGGCAGAAGGCAAAGTATGAAGAGGCGAAGCTCCGCATGATTCCGTACTACGCGTGGGCAAACCGCGGAGAGGGCGAGATGCAAATTTGGATTGAGGAGGACCGGTAAAATGATTTCAATTAAGGTGATGGGAAAGAACGGAACAACGATTGCGGTTTCTCAGGGCATACATGAAGCAATTCTTCCGCTGCGCCATACCTATGAGGAGGGAGATCGGGTTCTGTTTGAGACAGATGAAAAGCCTGGATTCCTGGTGCTTCAGCCGGATGACGCGCTCGGCGAGTCGTTAGTGTATGTAACCGGCAACGTAGAGTTTACGATTCCGTGCGGAGAGAAGAAGATCTGCTACTCTCCAAAGACATTTTCCGGGGACAGTCATCTGTTGACGGCGCGCTATGCGTCGG
Organism: uncultured bacterium; assembly: GCA_905214365.1. GTDB lineage: Bacteria > Bacillota > Clostridia > Lachnospirales > Lachnospiraceae > Anthropogastromicrobium. The sequence continues at coordinate 13,360 of CAJMMH010000013.1, read as the reverse complement.
CGGAGGAGGTTTTTGCGTACCGGAACCTGGCGCAAAACCGCATGGATCAGGGCGGGCAGCGTTTCTGCTATCCGCATGCATCAGCGAATGTTGAGACCAGAGGCGAGTCTGTCTTCGCGGCGAGGAACGCGATCGATGGCGTCAAGGCCAATCATTCGCATGGTTGCTGGCCGTACGGCTCCTGGGGAATCAATCAGGACCCGAACGCGCAGATTCGCGTGGATTTTGGCCGCGAGGTCATTGTCGATAAGATTGTGATTTATCTGCGCGCGGACTTTCCGCATGACAGCTGGTGGAAGCAGGTCACAGTACGTTTCAGCGATGGAAGTACAACCGTGTGCCGTCTGGAAAAGACCGATCAGGGACAGGAGATCCTGATCGGAGAAAAGAAGATTTCCTGGATTCAGCTGGAAAAGCTGATCCGTGCGGACGATCCGTCCCCGTTCCCTGCGCTCACCCAGCTCGAAGTATATGGAAAGGAAGTGGAATAAAAGCAAATGTCCGTAATCCGAGTTGCTGCCAGCGCAAATCAGGCAGCAGTATTGCGGAATTAATGCGCGGCAGGATAAAAATTGTACCTTTTTATCCTGCTGCATAAAAAAGATTGTTTACATTTGCTTCGGAATCGTGTAAAGTTAAGGATAACTGTCCGGTATACTCAGACAGCCCGGGAGACAGAGGCGGAAGCTTCGGTTTTCTTGGACAACGGCAGGAAAAGAAGAAAGGAAGGTACAGCTATGATACAGAATGAAATAGAGGCAGACAAGTTTAATCAGATGGTTGCGGACTGTATGAATTCCGGCCGGATCGACCAGAATCTTTATACGGAGTATGATGTCAAACGCGGCCTGCGTGATTCTAACGGTAAGGGTGTTCTTACCGGTCTGACGGAGATTTCTGACGTTATCGGATTTCGCTATGTGGGAGGAAAGAAGCTTCCGGATGACGGCCACCTGTATTATCAGGGATATGATGTCCGGGATCTGATCCAGGGAGCCGACAACAGGCGGTATCAGTTTGAGGAAGTGACCTATCTGCTGCTGTTCGGAGCGCTTCCGTCTGTTTCACAGCTCGAAGAGTTTAAAGAGGTGCTTTCCGAGTTCCGTAATCTTCCGGATACCTTTGTCCGTGATGTTGTTATGAAAGCAACCAACAGCAACATGATGAACATGCTGATGCGCTGTGTTCTGACGCTGTATTCCTACGATGAGCAGCCGGATGCGATCGATATTCCCAATGTGCTGCGTCAGTCGCTGCAGCTGATCGCGACGATTCCGATCATTTCCGTATACGGATATCATGCGTACCGTCATTACCATCAGGGCATGAACCTGATCATCCGCAATCCGCGCAAGGACTTGTCTACGGCGGAAAATATCCTGATGCTGCTCCATGAGGACGGCAGGTACACCGAACTGGAAGCAAGAGTTCTCGACGTTTGCCTGATTCTTCATGCCGAGCATGGCGGCGGAAACAACTCCACGTTTTCTACTCATGTTATTTCTTCAACCGGAACGGATACGTACTCAACGGTAGCAGCGTCCCTTGGATCACTGAAGGGTCCTAAGCACGGCGGCGCGAACCTGAAAGTTCAGGATATGTTTGAAAATATCAAGGCCAATATTTCCGACTGGACAGATGAGGACGCGATCCGCAGTTACCTGATGCAGATGCTTCGCGGCGAGGTCTTTGACCATGCCGGATTGATTTACGGTATGGGCCATGCCGTTTACACGCTGTCTGATCCGAGAGCAGTGATCCTGAAGCGGTACGCGAAGGCGCTGTCTGAAGAAAAGGGAGTAACCGCGGAGTTTGACCTGTATGAGCGTGTTGAGCGGATTGCGGCTGAATGTATTATGAAGCATAAGCATGTCTTCAAGCCAATCTGCTGCAATGTCGATTTCTACAGCGGCTTTGTTTACAGCATGTTGGGACTGCCGAAGGAGCTGTTTACCCCGATCTTTGCGATTGCCAGAATTTCCGGCTGGTGCGCGCACCGCATCGAAGAGCTGGTAAACCAGGGCAAGATCATCCGTCCGGCTTACAAGTATGTCGGTCATCACAGAGACTACATTTCGTTAGAAGATAGAAAATAAAGGAGAAATAAAATCAAAAACCGCCTGCGATTCTGCTTGATATCCGTAATATCGGGATATGCTCAGAAGCTGCAAGGCGGTTTCTCTTTTTCCAAAGTAAAGCGGGACATGAACAGGAATAGATTATTCAAATCGGTTCTTTTTCTTTTTGCGGTTCCGGTTGAAGCGGCGGCTGCGGCGCTTCCGTCTGGTAGATGCCGCGGTGGTGTAAATGACGAAGCCGACGCAAAGGACAATGACAGCGGCTGCAAAACTGAAGATAATGATGATCAGGCTGTGATTGGACGGCAGAATGGTCTGGGAGCTTTCTGCACTGTCTGACTGTCCGGCATTGACAATGGAACCGGTTTCATCGGAATCGCTGTTGGATGGATCACTGCCGGAGGAATTGCTGTCACCTGCAGTCTGGAAGGCGTTATTCAGATTCCCCGAAGCATCGTCCGGGTTCTTGGACGGGTCAGCAGCAGAATTGCCGTCAGAGGCAGAAACGCCGCTTTCCGGCGCCGCGGAGTCATTGCCGTCGGTGTTTGCCGGATCGGATTCATTGGCAGCCGGATCGTCCGTATTTGCCTGCGTATATCCCTGCGTATATCCCTCCGGAAGAGACGCCTGATACGGGATATCGGCAAGATCATCCGCCGTAGAAGGCGAGATTTCCAACAGCATTGAGGTGACAATCTCGGAAACTGCGGACATATTGCTCTGGATGCGTCCGGGCAGCAGTTCATTGAGCGTGGCAAGACGGTCAAAATCCGTGTGCATGATCTGCCCGCTGGTGGTAGCGAACGCTTCATTGTCTGTTTCATAGTGACAGGTCAGAACGGTGTCGTTTGGGCCGGTTCCGTCGGCCTCGCACCAGCGGGACGCCTCAAAGTATACATAAGGGATACCATTCTGGACAAAGTAGTGCTGGTCGCTTTCGGTAACGCGGGTTGGAGAACGGAACGCATGCTCTTCATCAACGGTGTAGTCCGCAACCTCGTCTGGCAGCGTATACAGGTCAATGCCCGCAAGCTCTGCCGACGCGAGCGCAGTCTGCAGCGGCCAGGTCTGTGTCAGCGTATCAGCGTCATAGACACCGCCGTAGGCAAACAGCCGGTCGCCGGCGCCGACAGTGTCGATATTGATATAGCAAAGTGTTTTTTCCAGGGAGCCGTCCGGAATCATCACGCGGTTGATATAGTTGCAGGAGCCGACATATCCGCCGTTTTCCTCGCCGTCAAAGAACACGAACTGAAGCGTGCATGGCGTCTGGGCGGCTGCGAACCGCTGTGCCAACTCTAAGAGTACGCTGACACCGGAACCGTTATCATCCGCGCCGTCGGTCGCTTCGCTGTCGTAGTGCGCGCCGATGCAGATGATCTGATCGGAATCGCCGGGCTTGGTAACGGAGTAGTTGATGCCGGTATAGTTGTAGTGCGTATAATCGCTGGCGTTTACTGTATAGCCAAAGCTTTCAAGCTGACTCTGAATCCAGACTCCGGCATCGGCAACGGACTGGGAACGGCTGCCCTCCTCATTGGTGCGCGCAGGAAATGCGGAAACCAGTGTGTCGAGAAAAATGGAAGCGGAGTTACCATAGTCCGATTCGGAATCAGAAGTGGTATTTTCGGCATCTGTCTGCGATTGTGCCGGAAGCTGGTCATCAGAACCGGTTTCCGAGGCAAACGCGTAAAGAGACGGAGACAGAAAAACAGCGGCAGTCGTAAACACAGCAGCCGGAAGGGAAAGACGGGAAAAACGTTTCATTGTGCAGAATCCTTTCACTTGTATCGGTAAGATCCGTTCCTGTTCGGGTACAGCGCAGACAGGAGCGGGAATCGGAACAAAAAAGACCGGCTGCAGGCAGATGCAGATGACAACAGCCGAAAAGTATAGTAATATTATAGTGTGTTCAGGAATGACTGTCAATTGGATGAAACTGTAGGATTTTTTAAGAAAGAGGGATAAAATTTATGAAATTAATGATTGCGTCAGACATTCACGGCTCAATGGACTGGTGCCGCAGGCTGTTAGCGGCAAAAAAGGAGGAACAGCCGGATAAGCTTCTGCTTCTCGGCGATCTGCTGTACCACGGACCGAGAAACGCGCTTCCGGATGGATACGCGCCGCAGGAGGTTGCTGCTGCGCTGAATGCGGAGAAAAAAGATCTGATTTGTGTGCGCGGAAACTGCGAGGCAGAGGTGGATCAAATGATGTTGGAGTTCCCGGTGTTAGCGGAGTACGCGCTGCTGTATACGGGAAGCCATATGATCTTTGCGACGCATGGACACCATTTTAATATCGATGCGCTGCCGTGCCTGCAGCCGGGAGAAATCCTGCTGTATGGGCATACGCATGTGCCGCTGTTTGAGAAAAAGGATGGTATTTACTGTGTAAATCCGGGATCCATTTCCATTCCGAAAAATGGAAGCGCGCATTCGTATCTGATTCTGGAGGGGGACACACTGACCTGGAAGAGCCTGGAGAGTGCGGACGGAATTCCAGCGGCTGTCAGAGAAGAGCAGCTGTAAGACTGCTGCGGAAAACGGTTTGCCGCAGGCGGGGAGACGTAACGGGCAGGAAGGGACAAACAGGGATAAATAGCAAAAAATGGGGGTATTGCAATGTATCGGGTGATTTTGGCAGATGACGAGACGATTCTGCGTGAAAATATGAGCCGGCGGATTCCGTGGGGGAAGTACGGTTTTGAGCTGGCAGCCGGGTGCCGCAACGGGCAGGAGGTCCTTGATTTTCTGAAGAAGGAGCCGGTGGATCTGGTGATTTCGGATATCTGTATGCCGTATATGGACGGGATGCAGCTGTGCGAAATCCTGCATCGGGACTATCCGGAGGTCAAGGTGATCCTGTTAAGCGGTTATGAGGAGTTTGAATACGCGAAAAAAGCAATTACATACGGTGTGGTTGAATACATTTTAAAGCCAGTGACATCGGCAGAGATGGGCGAACATCTGAAAAAGGTGGCAGCGATTCTGGATGAGGAACGGCAGAAGCAGAAGGACAGCGGGCGTTATGAAGAGGCATATCGGGAAAATTATTCCCGGATTGTTTCCGGACGGCTGAGGGACTTTATCCTCGGAGAAGGTGATCAGGAGGCATGCGCCGGGGAGCTGGAGCAGATGGGAATGGAACTGCCGGTGATCGGCTATCGTGTCGCAGTTATTGACAGCGGCCTGGTGTCCGGAATGGATAGGGAAAGCTCTCTGATTGCGTTCGTGATCTTTAACATGACGCAGCAGATCCTGAAGGAACAGTATGCCGGGTGCGCGGGGCAGGGGGAAAATAACCGCACGGTGATTCTGTTTGAGGATGACGGATCGAAGGAGAACCGGAAGCGGATCTGCCAGATCTGCGGGCTGATTCTGGACGTGATCCGTACGCATACCGGCATTCAGGCGGTGATATCGCTTGGCAGTTATACAAAGAGCAGGGATCGGCTCGGACTTTCCTACTGCCGCGCAAAGGAATCGGTGCTGTACCGGTATCTGTTCGGGCCGGGCAGCATTCTGGTATGGGAGGACCGGGAGGAGGGATGCCGGAAACGGCAGGAAGCAGAAAAAGCTCCGGCTTCGTCTGACTGTCTGGCGGACGCGGTAAAGCAGGCGGATCGGAAGAAGAAGACGGAAGTGCTTGAAGGACTGGAAGCGGAGCTTAGGACGTTCTGGTACAGCCCGTCCGGATGCCGGGTATGCCTGTGCCGCGCGGCAGACCGGATCGGCAAAGTCCAGGAATCGTGCAGAGAGGAAACAGATGGAAGTCCGCACCGGTCGTCGAGGCAGGTGTCGGATGAGATTCTTGCCGCGGGGACACTGGCAGAAGCGGTGAAAATTCTGGAGCAGTACGCGGATGAATGTATCCGTGACAATGAGAGCAGGCAACAGGGGAGCGCGGGCCGGTATGTCAGCCGCGCGCTTGACTTTATCGAGCAGAATTATACCAGTCCGCAGATCGGAATCCGGGAGGTCTGCCGTTATCTGGGACTGAGCCCCAGCTATTTCAGCAGTCTGATTAAGAGCGAAACAGGGGAAACCTTTGTGGAGCTTTTAAACCGCAGGCGGATTGAATATGCGAAGGAGCTTCTGGAGCGGACATCGTTACGTACTTATGAGGTAGCGGAAAAAGCAGGATTTGGGGACGCTCATTATTTTGGTACTGCGTTTAAGAAGGCAACCGGCATGACGCCGGGCGCTTACAGCCGCCGTAGCGCGGCAGGAGCCTCTGCAGGCAATGCGGACGGACAGGAGGAGCTGTGAAGCAGAAAAAAAACAGAAGAAATCTTCTTTCCATGTTCGGATCCATTCAGATGGCGATTCTGATTCCGTATACGGTGCTAGTCGGAATCGCGCTGTCCGCGGCGCTGCTGATTGCCATGCACTTTAACGAGCGGGATGTCCGGAACAACTCCATCCAGTATACCGGACTGATGATCGAGCAGGTGGCAGGCGAACTGGATTCCTATATCACATATATGGAAAATATTTCTGCAATGGTCGCGAACAGCCGGGACGTCCGCCGGTATCTGGAGGAGGACGGCACGAGAAGTGATCTGGTGCAGATCCGCCAGCGGATTTTGACGCAGTATGGTCTGGTGGCGGAAGCCCGTGAGGACATTGCAAATATTGGAATTATCCGCGCGGACGGGAGACGCTATTTGATTAATGACGGGGATGATGCGCTCAATCCGTACGGGGATCTGTCAAAGGTAGACTGGTTTGCGCATGTGGTAAACGGAGAAAGACAGTATCTGACATCCTCTCATGTCCAGAATGTAATTTATAATGATTACCGCTGGGTGGTAACGCTGAGCCGCTGCGTATACGGGAGCGACGGAAGCTGCGCGGGCGTGTTTTTCGTTGATCTGAATTACCGCGTGATCCGGAATCTGTGTGAAAAGGTTACGCTGGGAGAGGACGGGTATGTGTATCTGCTCGACAGCGGGCAGGAGATGGTCTACCACCCGAAGCAGCAGCTGTGGTTCAGCGGATTTTTACAGGAGTATGTCAGTGAAATCGCGGATTCAGACGAGCCGTATGTGACGAGAAAGACCGGGACACAGGTGTATCTGTATACTAAGCGGTGTTCAGAAGAGACAGGATGGACGGTTGTTGGCGTTGTCAATGCCGGAGCGATGATGAAGGGAGCGGCACTCGCGAGACAGCTGTATCCGGTGATCTTTTTTGCGTTGCTTGCGGCGGCAGCCGGTATCTCGATCGCGCTTTCATCATCGATCAGCAACCCGCTCAGACATCTGGTGAACGGAATCCGGCGCATGGAGCAGGGGGATTTTTCCAGACCGGTTTCACTAGAGGATGCAGGAGGAGAGCTGAATCGTCTGGTATCGTCGTTTAACCGGATGGAAAATCGGATCAGCTGTCTGATGGAGGAAAATACAAGACAGCAGGAAGAAAAACGTATCAGCGAGCTGCAGGCGCTGCAGGCGCAGATTAATCCTCATTTTTTGTATAACACGCTTGATTCCATCATCTGGATGGCGGAGGATGGTCAGAATGAGGAAGTGGTGCGGATGACCTCATCATTGGCGAAGCTGCTGAGGCAGAGTATTACCAACGAGGAAAAAACAGTTTGTCTGGAAAAGGAAATTTCCTATGTGGAAAACTATCTGACGATACAAAAAATGCGGTACAAGGATAAACTGGAGTACCAGATCGACGCGCAGCCGGAAGCGTTTCACTGCAGGATTGTCAAGCTGGTGCTGCAGCCCCTGGTTGAAAACGCAATTTACCATGGAATCAAATATATCGAAGGAACGGGAGTGATCCGGGTAAGCGTCCGGCTGGAAGACGGCTGGATCTGTCTGGAAATTTCGGATAACGGCGCGGGAATGGACGGGCAGACGCTTGCGCATATCCTGGAGCCGAAGCCGGCCGGAAAGGGCAGAAAGGGAGTCGGTGTTGCCAATGTAAATCAGCGGCTGATTCTGGAGTACGGACCAGAGAGCAGACTGCATTTTGCCAGCAGTCCAGGTTGCGGTACAACGGTCAGCTTCCGGATTCCGCGGCAGGATAAAAGTGAGGTGGATGTATGAAATGGCAGCGAAGGATATGGGTGGTTCTGCTCAGCTCTGCGGTATTCTGGATTGTGATGCTGCTTGGACGTATGTACCTGACGGCTGAACCGAAGGAATATCGGGTGATATATATTCCAAAGGTACTCGATGAAGAAAGCGACTTCTGGGTACAGATGCGCGAGGGAATTGAAATGGCAGCTTCAGAGGGCAATGCGCAGGTATCGGTTGCGGGAGCGGCAGTTGAGTCAGATTATGGAACGCAGAACCGCCTTCTGGAGCAGGCTGTGGCAGAGATGCCGGATGCGGTGATTCTGTGTCCGTCCGGTTATCAGGAGACCGTAGAGATGGCAAAAAAGGTGACGGAAGCCGGAATCGTACTCGTTGTGGTTGATTCGGAGCTGGAGGGAAATCCGGGCGGCTGTCTGGTTGCGACCGACAATATAGAAGCAGGAAGAAAGCAGGGAGAGTGGCTGAAGAGTTATCTGACGGATACGGATCAGATCGCGGTCATTGCCCATGAACGGAACGCTTCCACGGCAGTTGATCGTTTGGAAGGGCTGAAGGTCGGTCTTGGCGGGCGCAGCAGCCAGATTGCAACGGTATGCTACAGTGGCTCCTCTTATGAAAATGCGGAGGCTGTGACAGAGCAGCTGCTGCGGGATCGGCCGGAAATTACAGTAATTGTCGGACTGAATGAGTATACGACCGTTGGCGCGGCGGCAGCAGTTAAAAAGCTCGGCGTGCAGGATCAGGTTTCCATGGTCGGTTTCGACAGCTCCATTGCGGAAATCAAGCTCCTTGAAGAAGGACTTCTGACTGCGACAGTTATCCAGAAGCCGTTTGTCATGGGATATTCCGCAATGGAAGAGGCATTTCTGATGATTCAGGGAAAAGCGCCCGATGCCCCGTTTATCGATTCAGGAAGTGTGCTGATTACGGCGGATACTTTGTATCAGACAGAAAATCAGAAGCTTCTGTTTCCATTCCAGCAGAACTAAACCAGAGAATAACAACCAAAAACCGGAGAATTGCAGCATTTTGCGGGATTTCACCTGCAGAAGAGCGGATTCTCCGGTCTTTTTCTGCCCAAACACCATAGAAAAGCAACCAAACACCGGATGATAGTCCGTTTCTTTCAGACTGTTTTTCCGGTATGATAAAGCCAGATCAAAACAAATCCGGAAGGCACGGAATGGAAACCGGCAGGCTGAAGATTCAGAACCGGAAATCCGGCAGAACGGATGGAAAATAAAAAAGAAAGACAGAAGGTGAGAACGTGGGCGATGTAATATTAACGATGAAAGGAATTCATAAATCATTTCCGGGTGTGCATGCGCTCAAGGGAGTGGATCTGGAGATCCGAAAGGGAGAGGTTCTTGCTCTGATGGGTGAAAACGGAGCAGGAAAATCAACACTGATGAAGGTACTTACCGGCATTTATTCCAAGGATGAGGGTACGATTACTTACGAAGGCAGGGACGTAGAGATTACAACCCCGAAGCAGGCGCAGGACATGGGAATTTCCATTGTACACCAGGAGCTGAACATGATGCAGCATCTGACAGTTGCGCAGAATATCTTCATCGGAAGAGAAAGCCAGAAGGGAATGTTTATCGACGATAAGAAGATGAACGAGGAAGCAAAGCGTCTGTTTAAGCTGCTGAATGTCGATATTGAACCAGATGAGATCATGGGAAATCTGACTGTCGGAAAGCAGCAGATGTGTGAGATTGCGAAAGCAATTTCGAGAGAAGCGAAGATCATGATCTTTGATGAGCCGACGGCGGCGTTGACTGACGCGGAAATCGAAGAGCTGTTCAAGGTAATCCGCGACCTGCGGGATAAGCAGATCGGTATTGTTTATATTTCACACCGTATGGATGAAATCAAGGTCATTACCGACCGCGTAACTGTTATGAGAGACGGCGAATACGTTGGAACGCTGATCACCAAGGACTGCACCAAGCAGGATATCATCAACATGATGGTTGGGCGCGCGATTTATGAAGAGCCGAAGACAAAGAGCTGTGTGCCGGAGGACGCGCCGGTGGTATTGGAAGTCAGAGATCTGTGTTCCGGAGACCTGGTAAAGAATGTCAGCTTCCAGCTGAGAAAGGGAGAAATCCTTGGATTTGCGGGACTGATGGGAGCAGGACGTACCGAGACGGCAAGAGCGATTTTCGGAGCAGATAGGATGACCTCCGGAGAAATTCTCCTGAACGGCAAAAAGATTGACATTAGGTCACCGAAGGATGCGGTTGAAAATGGAATCGGATACCTGTCAGAGGACAGAAAGCGATTCGGCCTGATTCTGGATAAAAGCATCACCAGTAACTCAACGATGGCAGTCCTTGACTGGTTTGTTCGCGGCGGACTGATCGATAAAAAGAAAGAAGCCCAGAAGGCAGAAGAGTATGTAAAAACACTGAAAACCAAGACACCGTCTGTAGACGCGCTGGTAGGTTCGCTTTCCGGCGGAAACCAGCAGAAGGTTGTTATTGCCAAGTGGCTGATCCGTGACTGTCAGGTTCTGATTTTTGATGAGCCGACCAGAGGAATTGACGTTGGCGCAAAGAGCGAGATTTATCATCTGATGAAGGAACTGGCGGACAGCGGCAAGTCGATTATCATGATTTCGTCCGAATTGCCGGAAATCCTGCGAATGAGCGACCGTGTCATTGTTATGTGCGAGGGAAGAAAAACCGGAGAAATCGGAATTGAAGAGGCATCACAGGAAAAGATCATGCATTACGCAACGATGAGAGAATAAGGAGAGGAAAATAACATGGAAAAATCAACTGAAAAAAAGAATCCGCTGAAGAAGATTCTCGGATCAAAGCGCGCGGTTGCCGTTCTGGCACTGGTTGTGCTGACCGCCTTCTTCTGCATCGCAAGTCCGAGCTTCCGGCAGTATACAACATTTGTCAGCATTTTGGACTCATCTTACTATATCGGCCTTATGGCAATCGGCGTCTGCTTTGCCATCATGACTGGCGGAATTGACCTGTCAATCGGAACGGTTCTGGTATGCTCATCACTGGTATCCGGAACTCTTTACGTCAGACACGGCGTTCCGATGATCATCTGCCTGCTTGCCGGCGTCGGCATCGGTGTTCTGTTTGGACTGGCCAACGGACTGATGGTTGCCAAGATGGGACTGCCGCCGTTTGTAGCAACCCTTGGTACGATGATGATTTCCAAAGCGCTCGGTTCGATTTTAACCAAGGCGCAGAGCGTAACCTGGCCGCAGGCAAGCCAGGACGGCGGATGGTTCCGCTACCTGTTCAAGATTAACATCACTCATGCGGATGGAACGCAAACACTGATCCCGACCGGATTTATACTCTTGATTATTGCAGCGATTATCATGGCGATAATCTTGAACAAAACCAAAACCGGACGCTACATTCTGGCACTCGGCAGCAATAAGGAAGCAACCAGACTTTCCGGAGTCAATGTTGATAAGTATCAGATTCTCGCATATGTATTCAGCGGCATGTTCGCAGGAATCGCGGGACTTGCTTATGCGGCAATCTATTCCACCCTCCTTCCCGGAAACGGCGGCGGTATGGAAATGGACGCAATCGCAGCGGTTGTAATCGGCGGAACCTCCATGAGCGGCGGAGTGGGAACCATCGCCGGAACAATCATCGGTGTTTATATTATGGCAGTTCTGAAGACCGGACTTCCGTTTGTCGGACTCCTGAACTACTGGCAGCAGTTCTTCACTGGAATCGTACTTGTCATTGCAGTATACGCAGACGTACGTTCCAAGAGAAAGAAGAGATAATACAGAAAATGATACCGGCTGCGGTCTGGCGGCCGGAGCAATGAATCAGAGCAGATCCCGGAAAAGAAAGGAACGGGATGAAATAAAAAAAGATACCGTCATCCGGCAGTGAAGATCCGGAGACGTAAAAAAGAAAGGATGGATTTATTATGAGAAAGAGATTATTATCAATGATTACCGGAGCAGCGTTGGCAGGAATGATGGTTACCGGAAGTGTAACAGGCGTTTACGCAGCAAAGAACGATAAGAAGGAAGAGACCACGACTGAGGCTGAGACTGAGGTAGAATCTGAAGAGGAAACCGAAGAGACCGATGAAGCGTTAGAAGAGCTGTTGGCACGCAAGGATGAACTGGACGGCAAGTTAGTTTATCTGGTATCCAAGGGATTCCAGCATCAGTACTGGCAGGCAGTTTACCAGGGCGCAAAGGAAATGGCAGAGGAGCTTGGCGTAAAGATGCAGATGGAAGGTCCGGCAACCGAGTCCGATATTGCTGATCAGGTACAGATGCTCAATAACGCAGTTAATCAGAAGCCGTTTGCAATTGGTCTGGCAGCGCTTGATACCGAGGCTTGTCTGGAAGGAATCACACAGGCAATGAACTTTAACATTCCGATTATCGGTTTTGACTCCGGCGTTGCAAACGCACCGGAAGGCGCTGTTTACGCAAACGCTTCTACCGATAACTACGCGGCAGGCGAGCTGGCAGCAGAGAAGAGCTTCGAGCTGATCGAAGACAAGCTGGAAAGCGGAGTTAAGATTGGTGTTCTGTCTCAGGACGCAACTTCTGAGTCCATCATCAGCCGCGGAACCGGATTCATTGATAAGATGAGAGAGCTGATCGAAGAGAATACGGATCTTACCGTTAGCGTAGAAGGCCATGAGAAGTTTGCGGATGAAGAGAAGGTAAAGGACGCTGACGTTATCATCGAAGTAGCAGTTCCGGCACAGGTTCAGGCAGAGCTTTCCGTCGTTGATGCACAGAAGATGCTGAACGATGACGCATTCATCTGCATCTATGGTTCCAATCAGTTCTCCGGCGAAGGTCTTGTAAACGCAAACAGCAACCTTAATAAGCTTGGCGAAGACGGCGTGATCGGTGTTGCATTTGACTCCGGTACCGTTATCAAGGGCGCAGTTGCAGACGGAACTCTGGCAGGCGCTGTTACTCAGGATCCGCTGAACATTGGACGTACAACCGTAAAGCTGGCTTGCATGGCAGCTCTTGGAATGGAAGTAGAAGATGTTGATACCGGATGCCAGTGGTACACCGCTGAGAACATGGAAGACGAAGGAATCGCTCCGAACCTGTATGACTAATTGATTCAGTCAGAAAACGGGGATATGAAAAACGCATAAATTGTCAGGAAAACTGCAGCTTGGCAGTACGGAAAGTCAAGTGGATATTCGCAATCCGCTTCGCTACTTGCTCATAACCAAATAACTG